>DASQQR010000328.1:0-9721 GCA_035643335.1 Anaerolineales bacterium | reverse complement strand
GATTAACAGCGTGGCCATGCCTTGCTCTTTTCTGTCCAGGAGCTTCGAATAGAAGAAATCCGTTGATTGGATATCCAGACCTCGAGTCGGATTATGAGCGATAAACAGCCTGGCTGGACGGGAAAAAGCACGCGCCAACATTATCCTCTGGATGTTCCCGCCAGAGAGGTTGGCCGCCGTTTCAGTTGCACTTGGCGTCATGATTTTGTATTCGGAGATCAGCTTTCGCGCTGTCTGGAAGATCACCTTCCAATTTAGAAAACCGCGTTTGCTGTAAGGCTCCTGCCGGTGATAACCCAATATCATATTTTGGGCGACACTGGCTGTGGGTAAAAAGCCATCTTGCATGCGGTCTTCCGGGATATAGGTAACCCCTTTCTCCAGCACGTCGCTGATCTCCAATTTGGAAATGTCCATCTCATCGATCAGGACCTGGCCTTGGGTAACCGGCCGGATTCCAATCAAGCTTTCGGCCAGTTCCTGCTGACCATTTCCAGCCACGCCGGCGATGCCGAGGATTTCCTTCTCACGTACGTGGAAAGAACAGTTTCTTACGACCGGTACTTGCCCTGCCTCGGCGTTAACTTGTAAACCGGTCACCTTCAGCACAATGGGCGGTGTGGATGAACTCTCTATAGCCTTATCTTTCGAGTAAGCTGTTCTTTTGACAGACTCGGGCCTGGAGAACAGCAGGCTTTTGTCGATGTCCAGCGCCTCGCCCACCATTCCCCTGACCAAGGCCTCCTCAGTGGCATCCTCGCGTTTCAAGGTGAGTGCATTCTTGCCATCCCTGAGCACCGAAATTCTGTCGCAGACACCCAGCGCTTCCCTGAGCTTGTGCGTGATGAAAACGATGCTCATCCCTCCCTGGACCATGGTACGTAAGGATTGAAACAGGGAATCGACCTCTTGAGGGATCAGGTTCGTCGTTGGCTCGTCCAAAATCAGGATTTCTACGCCCCGATAAAGCGCTTTACAAATCTCGACCTTTTGCCGGACGCCAATGGGGAGATCCCGGATCAACGCACGCGGGTTTACCGCCAGGCCGAATTTCTCGGAGAGGTTCCTTATTCCGGCTTCCTGTTCAGAAAGATTCAACGTTGGTCTGTTCTTCAGAGGCGTCCCCAAGACAATGTTTTCGGCCACCGTGAAGCTATCGATCTGAAGGAAGTCCTGATGAACCATGCCAATTCTATGGCTTATAGCAGCCTTGGGCGATTGGACCTCCACTTTCTCGCCATGCAGGTGAATCTCACCGGCATCCGGTTTGTAGAGGCCGTACAAAATATTCATTAAGGTAGTCTTCCCCGCGCCGTTCCCTCCGAGAAGACCCAAAATTTCGTTTTCGTTTAGTTTTAGATTGACGTTGTCTAAGGCAACCACCGTCCCAAAGGACTTTCTCACATCCTTCATTTCTAAGATGGCCGAGGCAGTCATATTGGCACGTGAATGGTTATTCGATGGGCTCGGTGTTCTTAACTACCTCGATCTTGCCGGACTGTACATCGGCGATAACCTGTTCGATTTCGCTGTCCAGTTCTTCAGAGACGTTGCGGAGCGGAAATTGAAGAGAAACCCCTGTGTCGAAGCCCAGCGGGTAATACCCACCGGTTTCACCGTTCATAATCCTCTGCACAATATCCTTCAACGGTCCTGCCCAGTCGTACAGCAACGAGGTGATATTGTTGTCTGGCGCGAAACTGGATTTGTCGGTGTACTTGGCGGTTACCCATACCTGGTGATCGGCGCTCTTAACCGCCTCGAACAGGCCAAACATGCCCAGGTTGAGCGAGCCAGCGATCACATCGATGCCATCGGAAATCATAGCGTCCGCCAGTTCCCTCGCCTTAGTGGGATCGTTGAAGTCACCAACCCATACCGGCGTGAGCTCGACGTCGAGACCTGAGTCAGCGATCGCCTGTTGCATGGCATGGACTTCTGCATTGGAAAAAGGCAGGGCTAAGCCGCCAATATAGCCGATCTTCCCGCTTTGGGTTTGCCTGGCCGCCAGGGCGCCAATGGCGTAAAAGCCGATGTGGAAATTGCGGTCTATAATCCAGAAGTTATCCGGCGGATTTTCGACCGGCGAATCTCCCTCGGCGATGAAGTAAACATCCGGGAACTCAGCGGCCAGCGCCTGGGTTTGGGAGATAAATTGGCCGCCATGAGTGAAGATGATGTTGAAACCGTCATCGATGTATTCACGCATGACTCTCTCCACATCGGGTACGGCCACGTTCTCAGAGTAAGCTACCTCAATGCCCAGATCCGTCTGCACTGAAGTAATACCGATATATCCCAGGGTATTATAGTCAGCGTCGGTGATAACGCCAGGCAATATGGCAGCCAGCTTTAGATTTTGCTCCGGATTTGGGGTCGGGGTTACTTCAACATATTGAATGACGGGTGTACCGGCGACTTCTTTGGTGACCTCTACGGTCTTTATCACCTCGATGACTTCTGGCGTGGCTGCCGGCGCTTGAGTGGCTGCCGGCGCACACCCAGCTGACAAGACAACCAATAGCGCGAGCGCGACGAATAAATACCTGTGCATCTCTTCATCCTCCTTTGTTTTCGATTTGATGGCGAGATTGCGCGAACACTATCGTGGGCGCAAGGATTGTTCAACAACCTACTTATTAAATTTCACAACACGCGCTTGTAGCTACCTCTCGATAGGACCACCTCCTTTGACGCTGTCCCCCCATTTGTCGGCGAAGTCATAAACCCCATCCATGCAGGCTATCCTCGGCGATTACACTTCGATGTGTAATATGGACTCTTTAACGCATGTAGTATATCCGAAAAGTTATCCGAAAGCAACTGACATGATCTTTGCGGATACGACTTTCATCTTCACGGAAGGCGATATCCAAGACCCAATGTAAACAATTCTCAATACTCCAATGGTTTCGGAACCCAACTCTCCGGAAAATGCAGCCTGCATTGGTAGATGAGAAACAAAAAGGGCACTTGTTGTGCCCTTTTCTGGTGGGGATTATCTCCCAGCTGAATGGGCTATCGTCCCAGTTGCGAGATGGGCGAATTTCCCGACCGGGATAATGCTCCTGCCTCATGACAGGGCGCTGGAGTTTTCCTAGAATAAACCCCATCAGGTCCCTAATCTCGATCAACCCGGAGAGGCGATATGCGCAGGCTATTGAAGTGGATTGGCATTGTCACCGGCAGTTTGGCGGCGTTATTGCTGCTGGCGGTAGGCGTGGTTTATGCGCTGTCCAACGCCCGTTTCAACCGCACCTACGAGGTCCAGGTGGCGCCGGTGGAGATCCCCACGGATCCACAGTCCATCGCCTACGGGGAGCACTTGGCGAGTATCCGCGGCTGCAAAGGGTGTCACGGCCAGGACCTGTCCGGTGAAATCGAATTCCAGGACTCCATGGTGGGCACCATCGCCAACGCCAACCTGACCGGCGGCCAGGGCAGCGAGGTGGCGAACTACACCAGCCAGGACTGGGTGCGCTCCATCCGCCATGGGGTCGGGCCGGACGGCAAGCCTTTGCTGATCATGCCCTCCCAACAGCACTACGCCATGAGCGACGAAGACCTGGGCGCCCTGCTGGCCTACATCCAGAGCCTGCCCCCGGTGGACAACCAGCTTCCCGAGCTGAAACTCAGCCTGTTCCCCCGGCTGATGTACCTGACCGGACCTATGGATTTCCTGGTGCCGGCCGAGCTGATCGATCACGATGCGCCCCGCCCGCCGGCTCCCGAGCGTGGCGTGACGGCCGAGTACGGGGAATACCTGGCCGGGCTGTGCAGCCTGTGTCACGGGCCGGGCTTCTCGGGCGGCCCCATCCCCGGCACGCCGCCCAGCGACCCGCCAGCGCTCAACCTGACGCCTGCAGGGGAGCTGCCGGGCTGGACCTTCGAAGGCTTCTTGACCGCCATGCGCACCGGTGTGACGCCCAGTGGCAGCCAGCTGCGGGATGAGTACATGCCCTATCAGAGCCTGTTCGGCGACATGACCGATGAGGAGTGGGGGGCCATCTGGCTGTTCCTGCAGTCGCTGCCGCCCAGGGAGTACGGCAACCGGTGATAGCTGTGATTTGAGCCTAAAAACACTCTGAAGGAGATTGAACAATGAAATTCAATACTTATCTAGCAATTGTCGCACTCTTATCTATCCTCAATGGCCTAGCGTTTTTACTGGTTCCAAAGACGGCCCTCCCCCCATATGGCATCACCACCGATGCTGCTGGCATTCTCAACGCCCGCTACTTTGGCGCTGTCGCCTTAGGCACAGGTGTGCTCCTTTGGCTTGCAAAAAACACTAAAGAAGTTCGGACCCGGTAGGGGATTGCCATAGGTATCCTGACCTCCTTCATCGCCACCATTGTCGTCAGCATTGGTGGAACCCTAGCAGGGGTGATGAACGCGATGGGCTGGTCACTTGTCGCAATTGATGTGCTGATCGTCTTAGGGGCTGGATATTTCCTGTTCGTCAAAAAGGATTATATATGATGAAAAACCCCCAAATTGCAGGTGTTGTCCTGATCGTAGGTCTTGTATTGGTTCTCGTTGCAGCTTTTGCCGGGCCGCCAAGACTCTACCAGGACCCAGACAGCGACAACCGTTTGCAGATCATTGCCGACTATCCAGGGCGCTGGCTGGCCTCCAACCTGTTCTTTATCTTGGCAGGAGTGGTCACCGCTGTCGGGCTGGGCCTTTTCAGCTTGCATCTGCGCGCCAGCATTAGTGGCTGGATAACGGGGCTGGCCGCGGCTGGCTACACTCTGGGCACGATCGCCTGGATGGTGCTTATGGCTGGACGGGCGGTTAATCCCGAGCCGTATTTTCGCAACTACACATTCTCCCCGCTTACGGTGGCGCTCCTGTGGCTGATACTGGTTGGATTGCTGCTGTACGGGGTTGCCTTCTTGCAAGCCGGTTATCCAGGCTGGCTGGGATTCGGCACAATCGCTGGCACGGGGCTTATTGGTGCGGCGGCCCTGTTCTTCCCCAACCAGTTCTACGCCTCTTTTCCACCCCAGATTTTATACCTTTTTACCCTGGTTTCAGGGATCGTGATGTTGAGGCAATAAGGAGGCCACATGGATACGCAACGTCTGTCAGGCATTATCATCAGCTCAGGCTTTGTCCTGTATGTGCTCGCCATGCTGGCAGCCCCTCAACTTTACCAGGAGTCGGTCATTGCCAACCGCCTGGCGATCATCGCGGCCAACCGGATACGTTGGAATGTCTCACAGCTCTTTTTCGCCCTGGGCATGGGCGTTCCGGCGGCGGGTTTCCTTTTGTTTGGGATCTCTCAACGAATTGAGAAAACGGCCTGGCTACTTTACCTGGGCATGGGCACATTGGTAGCCGGAGCTGCAATCGGGATGTGGTTGATTTACCGGCAAACCCTGGACCCGGCAGCTTTCTGGGAAGGTGCGCAGATACCCTTGATCATCGGTTACGGTTACCTCCTGCTGACCTCCATAGGGCTGCTGTGCTTTGGCATTGCCATACTCCAGGGCGGCTTCCCCACCTGGCTGGGGTACCTGATGGCCGGTTCGGCCGTTACTTTTTCGATAGCCGTCCTGGCCTTGCGTGGGGGAGGTGGTTTTTTCATATCCATCCTTATCTACCTGGTCGCCTTTATCGCCGGCATCGTCATCTGGCGAGGATGATTGGCGATGAGAGTGAACGAAAGAAGAAGGGAATATCCACCTCGAATTGCTGCACAGATTCAGCTATGGGTATAATTACAGGGGAAGAAGCTCTTCAATATCCGGAATAGAGGCTTATGTCCACCATCCAAGAGAGCGTTGCGCCTGCGCTGGAAAACCCGCGCTGGCTGAGGTTTGCCCGGCTGGGGTGGTATCCAGTCTGTGCAGCAGCCATGGGGATCTTCATCGCCTCACTGCCTGGGTTTTTGATCGTTGGATCAGGGGGCATCATCGATCCTCGCTTCAGCGCCAACCCCTCCCCTTTGATTTTACTGATCACATGGATCACGGTGGGCGGCGCAGTGGCCACCGGGCTGGTTTCGCTGTTCCTGGCTGTGCTGCTCTTTCGGTGCCAGTCCGGTGATCGTATGGCGCTGTTGACCTCTTTCTTCTTGTTGGCTTACGGCGTTATCATGGCAGGGCCTTTCGAAGCGCTGGAACCTTTCCTCCCCGGAATCGCCGGTTTCACGCAGAATGTGCTCATCCCAGGGTTCGTGCCATTGAGCCTGCTCTTATTTGCGGTCTTTCCGGACGGGCGTTTTGTGCCACGCTGGACGCGCTGGGTGATCCTGGCAGCTTTCCTGGCGATTCCGTTTTCCTTTTACTGGACTTCCTCATATACTCAATCCCCGCTTGATTTAACCAGGCCGCTGGCGTTAATTTCAATCGGAGTCAGCGTCCTTTTGGCAGTGACGATCTGGTTCGGCATCCTTTACGCTCAAATATACCGCTATCGTAAGGTCTCAACCCGCGAGCAAAAGCAGCAGACCAAGTGGGTGGTCTATGGGATCGGGGTGTGGATCAGCCTGCATCTGGTTTCGGCCATCCCCTGGACCTATGCATATTCCTTACCGCCGGGCACACCAGTTCCCCTGTGGTTGGCGGCGGCTTCTATCCCATGGATATTCTCTATCGCGGTTGTCCCTATCACGCTGACCCTGGCTGTGATGCGCTACCGGCTTTTTGAGATCGATTTCTTAATCAACCGCTCCCTGGTCTACGGCGCGCTGACGGCCATCGTGATCGGGATTTACGTGTTGATCGTGGGCGCACTGGGGATATTCTTTCAGGCGCAGGGCAATCTGCTGATCGCCCTGCTGGCCACAGGACTGGTCGCGGTCCTGTTTCAGCCCTTGCGGGAGCGGTTTCAGCGCAGCGTCAACCGGCTGATTTACGGCGAGCGGGACGACCCGGTTGAGGCGTTGGCCAGCCTGGGCAGGCGCCTGGAATCAGCTATTGCCCCGGACGAAGTACTGCCGACTGTGGTCAGGACCATCGCCCAGACCTTGAAATTGCCTTACGTCGCCATTCTTGTCCCTGGAGAGGGCGGCGATCAGGTGGCTGCCTCGAACGGCCGGCCATCTCAGGGACATGTCCAGCTCCCGCTCACCTACCAGGGCCAAGCCGTTGGCCAGTTGCTGGTAGCTCCCCGGCACACAGACGAGTCCTTCAACCCTTCCGAGATGCAGCTGCTGCGCAATGTCGCCCGGCAGGCGGGCGCGGCTGTGCATGCGGTCCGGCTGACCGGCGATCTGCAGCGCTCGCGCCAGCGCCTGGTGACTGCCCGTGAAGAGGAGCGCCGCCGCTTACGGCGCGATCTGCATGACGGGCTCGGCCCGACCCTGGCGGCCCTGCATGTCCAGTCCAATGCCCTCCGCAGGTTGTTCCACAGCGACCCGAACGTTGCCGACGAAATGATCACCGAGTTCAGCGCCGAGATCCGGGAGGCGATCGAGGACATCCGCAGGGTGGTATACGAATTGCGGCCGCCGAGGCTGGACGAGTTAGGTTTGGTGGGAGCAGCCCGCGCCTACGCCACCCGTTGCAGCCTCGAAGCTGTTCAGCAAGCTAGCCAGGATCGAGGCCACCTTGAAAAACGGGTTCTTTCAGTAAAGGTGGAGGCCCCGCAAGAACTGCCACCTCTGCCAGCGGCAGTCGAGGTGGCCGCCTACTGCGTCATCCGGGAGGCGCTGGCCAATGTCGTCCACCACTCCCAGGCGCGCCGGTGCGTCGTGCGCCTGCAGGTGAGCGAAACGCTGGATGTGGAGATCACAGACGATGGCCTGGGCCTGCCAGCGGGGAATCACACCGGTGTGGGGCTGGTGTCCATGCGGGAGCGCGCTGAGGAGTTGGGCGGAGTGTTCCACATCGCGGCCCGGCGCGGCGGCGGCACCCGGGTGGAGGCGCAATTCCCACTCCTGGAAGGATAAGCTCATGGAACCCATGCGCATACTGATTGCCGATGACCACCCCCTGTTTCGCAAGGGGATGCGGACTCTGCTTGAATCGCTGCCGGATTTCCTAGTGGTCGGGGAGGCGGCTACGGGCGAGGAAGCCGTCGATTTGGCCGCCTCGCTCCAGCCGGAGGTGGTGTTAATGGATTTGCAGATGCCCGAGGGCGGTGGGCTGCCTGCCATCCACCAGATCATGAATGCCAGCCCCCATATACACATCCTGGTGGTCACGTTGTTCGAGGACGATGATTCTGTCTTCGCGGCGCTGCGGGCCGGCGCACGTGGCTACATCCTGAAAGACGCGCAGGAGGATGAGATGCTGAGGGCGATTAGGGCTGTGGGCAGTGGGGAGGCGATCTTCAGCCCGGCCATCGCGGTCCGGCTGATGGATTATTTCGTCACCACGCGGGCCGAGCTTCCCAAGGAAGTTTTCCCTGAGCTCACCGAGCGCGAGCGGGAAATCTTGAACCTGATAGCCCGCGGCGAAACCAACCCCAAAATCGCTGAGCGTTTGACGATCAGCGTGAAAACCGTGCGCAACCATGTCGCCAACATATATAGCAAACTGCAGGTGGCCGACAGGGCGCAAGCTGCGATCCGCGCCAGAGAGGCCGGATTGGGGGAGAAAGGTGTCGATCTATCCGGGACCTGATGAGCAGGTAAAGCCGGGTTTCAGATCTTAATCCTGTTCCGCGCGCCTGTTAATTCAGGTCGCTATTCTTAAAGCCAGGGCCAACTACACTTTGAACTTCTCTGGATCCAGGCGAGTAAACACTCGCCAGAAAGTGTCGTGCGAAGGAATGCCGTTGGGCAGTTCCAGGAACTTCTCGAACCAGGTTTTCTTGGCATGGCCGAAAAGTTCTTCTACCCAGTTGTCTGTCCCACAGATGACCGCACAAATGGCAATGACCAGATTATCGAGCAACTTGTGGCGTTTCGTCCGGTCAATCCGGGGATCTTTCAATCTGGAAAAGTGCTGGCTAATTGATGCAGCAGGATCCTGTCCCATGGCCATCCTCCTTTCTGGTTCCAGGAGGATAACCGTTTTGCCCTGCCAGTCAAGTTATATTATTTAGACGCGATTGCCCTATCATTGGGTGCACTAAAAAGTTGTTGCCAGATTTGGTTGTGGGGAGTGTGGTGTGCATGTATAATTATTGCGATCTTGCCAACCGCTTAACCACCCACGATGGATAAAGGCAAATTTTTAACACTGCGGACGCCAAGGAAATCAGGGAGGACACAAAGTGAGGGTATTTTCGTTCTTTGTGGGCCTTTTTGTAATCCTTCGGCTTCTTTGCGTTTAAATTTACAGACAAGAGGTGGCTATGAAATTCATCGATCTTACCATTCCACTGGGGGTAGCAACGCCCCCGTGGCCCACATACGAACCCTTGCAGGTGAAATATTTCAAGCGCCTGGCGCCGAATGGAGCCAACGGCCAGGTGGTGACCCATTCCAACCACCTGGGCACCCACCTGGACGGCGAGATCCACTTCCACACTCCTGGTAAGGACATCGCCTCGCTCGAGATGGATTACCTGGTTCACACGGCCGCGGTGGCGGATCTGAGCGACGACTGCGGGGACTACGATGTATACACCAGCAAGATGGTGGAGGAACGCGTCGAGGTACGCGAAGGCGATATCCTGATCATTCACACCGGCTACCATCACTTCGGCTGGGATATGCCGACGGCCAACGAAATTCGCTACATGGTGATGCACCCCGGGCCAGACCGGGAATTCGCCGAGTGGGCGAAAGCCAAGAAACTCCGCTGGATCGGCGTGGACTGCG
>DASQQR010000327.1:0-4561 GCA_035643335.1 Anaerolineales bacterium | reverse complement strand
CTTCTCCTCAACCGAGGCGATGTTCAAAACTCCGTTCACCAGATCCGCGCGCTCGCGCATATTAACCATCCCCAGACTGCCGAGATTGTCATAGGCCGCATCCACGCTGCCGATATCAAAACCGACCCCATCATCAATAATTTCCAGCAGGGTGATGTCGCTTTCCACTGCTTTGAGCCGGACCCAAATATTATCCGCCTGGGCATGCTTGCGGGCATTGTTGACCGCCTCCTCCGCGATGTAAAAGATCACGGCTTGTTTGTTCATCTCCAGGCTCGGGAGCACCTCCGGGTCTACATCGATGATCACGCTTTGGCCAAAGGTCTCCCGCATTTTCTCAGCCATCGATTCCAAAGCCGCGATCAGGCCCTGAGATTCGAGCACCAACGGCCGCAAGGTAAACAGCATGTGGCGGATTTCCTTGGTGGTACGCCGGGCTAATTCTTCAACCTTGATCAGCTCTTTGGAGGCCTCGTCCCGGTCGCGTTCCATCAAGGTTCGAGCGAAGTTGATCCGCATGGCAATAGCGGCCACCGATTGGGTTGGGCCGTCATGCAGATCCCGGGCAAGTTTTTTTCTCGCCTCCTCTTGGATTTCCATCATGCGTTCCTTCTCTAACTCAAGATCCCGATACAGGCGCGCATTTTGAATGGCGATTGCTGCCTGGTTGCCGATGATGTCAAGGATTTCCTGGCGTTCAGGTGTGAAATAATCCTCGTTGGGATGGGCAAACAGAATGACCCCATAGGTATCCAGTCCGTTCCGAAGTGGCAGGCAGCAGGCGGATTTGCAGGCCCGTAGCGCAACAAACCTGCGAATCTCTGGGTCTTTGGGCAAGGAGGTGGAAAGATGAGAACGGCCGTTATCGATGGTCTCCGCAAGCAGCCCGGCTGTACCAGGCAGCTCGATGCGCATGTCCGCTGGCGTGAACCGGCGGGCAGATTCGACCCGTAAAAGGGGCCCACCGGTCTCGTTGTCAGCGAAGAGCAATGCCGCGCTGACGAGATGGTTGGATGGCACAGAGGAGGTCGAGAGAGCAGTGGCGCTCAAATCAAGGGCGGTATCCAGCACGCGCTGGTAGTTCAACGTGGCGCTGAGTTCAGACACTAGATTGTAGACAACGCGCTGTCGCTCCTCATCAATTTGCTCCGCTTTGCGGCGCTCGACCATGCGTTCCTGGTGGAGGCGCTCGATGACCCGCAGCATTTTCCCCTTCAGAAGATTGAACGTAAAACCTAAAACCAGGAAGAGCAGGACAAGAACCCCAACGTATGCCAGGGCCTCCATTGTGGGAGAGAAGAGCAGGGCTTGCCCCCCCAACGTAAGCACGCTCAACAAGATTACCCACAGCAAGCCGCGGCTATCAAAGTACATCGCGGCAGAGAAGACAGCCAATAAGCCGGCCCACCCCAGCGAGCTGTTCAGCAAACCGCTCAACGGAAATAGCAGATTGGCAAACACCAGGTCCAGCACGACGATAAACACCCGGCTGGTCGTCAGCCGCTGGTTCAGGCTTGCCAACACCATAAAGGCGAAATTCCATAAACCCGCGGCCAGAAACACGATTGTGAGGTAAATGGAGAATTGTCCTTGCGTGATCAAGGATACGCTCAGACCAAAGAGCGTAAGCCACCGGATCGATATGGCGAACCAGTCTACGACGAAAGGGATTCCCTCTCTGCGCATGACCTAATCATAACCCATAACCCCCTTTCCGATGGTGATCTGCACCTTACAGATCGATTAACTTCCTTAGCAGAGGAATGGCAGCCTGCACCGCTTGAGCCCGGTGGCTTAGGCGGTTTTTCTCATCCAGGTCCAGCTCAGCCATCGTCCGCCCTAGTTCTGGAATCAAGAAAATCGGGTCATAGCCAAAACCGCCGTGCCCGCGTTCTTCAGGGATAATCTCGCCTGGGCATATCCCCTCCCTGCAGTGAACTTCGGCGGATGGTGTTGCCACCGCGATTGTGCAACGAAACCTGGCCGTCCAGGGGCGCGGGTTACCTCTAATCTGCTGGAGCAGGTAAGCCCGGCGGTCAGCGTCCGTAGCTCCGGGTTGTGGCGCGTAACGCGCCGAATAAAGCCCCGGCGCGCCATCCAGTGCGTCCACTTCTAACCCGGAATCATCCGCCAGAGCGACTAACCCGGAGCGCTCCGCGTAGACCAGGGCTTTGTGCGCCGCGTTCTCAGCGTAGGTAGACCCTTCTTCTTTTATGACCAGATCCAGTCCCAATTCCGCCGGTGAAACCAGATCCACATTCACGCCCTCAAGTAACGCTTTCATCTCGCGCAGTTTCCCTGGATTCTTGCTGGCCAGAAGTAACTTTGACACTTTTCCCCTAATCAACTTATCTAACAGTTACGCAGTTGGGGGATCGGGCGGGAGCAACCAGCCCAATCCCCCAACTGCCTTAGTCTCATCTATTATATGTTATAATGACCCCAAATTTAAATAGGGTCTTCCGCTTTCAATGGGACGAGACCAATCCGGCCTTTTTCCCGTTAGAAACGGGAGAGCCTTTAAATATGCTTTGTGAGCGTATCTTCTCAAAAATTGGGGGGGTGGGTGTTCGTTGGAGCGGGCGGAGCCCGCTCCAACGAACACCCACCCCTTCCTATTGAGAAGTTACTTGTGAGCTTTGCAATTGTGAACACTATTAACAATGCTCTCCGGCTGAACGTTGGCTTTATTCTTCACCTCTCTGTCGGTTCAAGCCGGGAGTTTCTTTTTGAATACGACCAACTGCATCTCTCGCCAGACCTGGATCTCAAGGATTTTTCCGGAATAGTCCGGGTCACCCGAACTCCCCAAGGTTTATTAGTGCAAGTGAAGATGCGGGCTAAGACCCCGGCAGAGTGTGTACGCTGCCTGGATGCGTTCGATCAGGGACTTGAAATCGATTTTTCGGAATTGTACGCCTTCTCTACGCGTTCAGTAACCGACTCAAACTTGATTTTGCCTGAGGATGGTCACATCAATCTGGGTCCTCTGGTGCGCGAGTACATGCTCCTGGAGGTTCCTATCAATCCCCTTTGTACTCCAGATTGCAAGGGGTTATGCCAAATCTGCGGTGAGAACCTTAACGAGAATCCTGATCACAAACACGGGGAGGAATCGTTCGATCCCCGCATGGCTGTATTGAAAGATTTGCTCGGGAAGGCTTAGGGCCTTCTTGTAATTAAAGTTCAGACTCTCTCCTCTCAAAAAGCAGGGCTGTGGGTTTATAGGCAGGTGTCAGGAATTTGAACCCATGTTTGCCCGATTTATTGAGACGATGCCTCACACGTTATCGCCAGTGCCTTTCATCCAGGAGGGATGTGCATGGCAGACTCAGGCCACCTTATGCAGATCAGTGAGGTGTTCGACATCTTAATCCGCAAGGCCGAAATACAAGGCTATCTCACCGCGCAGGATATCGCTGAAATCTTCCCCTGGGAGGCCCAGCTTCAATTGGATGGCCTCTATGACAAATTGCGCCGCCGAGGTGTCGACATCCTGGATGAGGAGGAGACTGAAGAAGCTGACGGGACCTCAGCATTCGAGCAGGATAACCCCCTTGCCCTGGAAGGTAGCCCCGTGCTCAATCTGGAACACATTGCCACCGACGACATGGTAGGGCTTTATCTTAGAGAAATGTCTCAAGTGCCCCTGCTTACCTTCGAGGAAGAGATAAACCTGGCGCGCAGTATCGAGAATGCTCAATGGGCTAAGAATGAGTTGTCAAAAATCAACGCAGGAGGCCCCCAGAAGAGGCGCCGCGAATTGGAGGTTCTGGTCCAGGCCGGCGTCCTGGCTCGCGAGCATTTGATCCGCGCCAACACTCGCCTGGTTGTAAGTATCGCGAAGCGATATATCGGCAAAGGTGTTCCCTTCTTGGATCTGATTCAGGAGGGCAATCTGGGATTGATGAAGGCGGTCGAAAAGTTCGAATACCAGCGAGGATTCCGTTTCTCCACCTACGCAACCTGGTGGATTCGCCAGACCATCACCCGCGCCATCGCGGATCAAGGCCGCACCATCCGGCTTCCGGTGCACATGATCGACCGCATCCGCCGGATGTATCGCGCCGCTCATGAGATGGAGCAAAGACTGGGGCACCCTCCGACCGTGGAAGAACTGGCTGCTGAGATGGGTGTGGAGAGCGACGATGTTCAATGGATGCTGAAAATCTCGTGGATACCTCTATCTCTGGAAAGTCCCGTTGGGGATGAAGAAGATTCGGAACTGGGTATGTACGTCGAGGATACCTCTACACCCTCTCCGTGGCAGTCAGCCTACGCCACCATGCTGCATGAGAGCGTCGAAGAGGTGCTCGCCACCCTCTCCCCCCGCGAAGCGCGCGTCTTACGCCTGAGGTTTGGCCTGGACAACGACCGGCCTTACACGCTCGAGGAAGTGGGCCGCAAGTTTGGGCTCACCCGGGAGCGCATCCGCCAAATCGAAGGAAAGGCCCTGCGCCGCCTGCGACATCCTCGCCGCGCCCGCCGGCTCCGGGAATACCTCTGAACCGCCTCATGATCGCCGAGGTCTCTCCTGACCGAGGCCCTCTCCCCTCATGAT
>DASQQR010000326.1:0-3708 GCA_035643335.1 Anaerolineales bacterium | reverse complement strand
TCGGGCGCCGCCGTAGGGATCGTCGGGAGTGTCGTAGATGTATTTGAACTTGAATCCCATGGCTTCCATCGGGTCGCGCAGCGCCGTGGTGCCCGCCTGATCGGCCGTGGTCACCAATTTCTCACCCTCATAGTACCCCGTCAGGCCCCAAAGCACCATCGGTTTGTGTGCGAAAGGGCTGATTACGTCGATGACGGTGTGTGAGGGGATCCAGCCAGCCAGGCAAACGATTAATAGATCAAAATCCTGTCCCGCCAGGTCTTCGCCGGCCCGCGCTTCCTCCTGTCCGGCCGGATCGTCATGAACGGGTTCGGTGGTCACCAGCTCCAGGCCCAACCCCTCGAGTGCCTCCCGCGCCTCGGCGATCTTTCGTTCGATCAGATCCTGTGGACTGTTCACTTCACCGAATCCGACGAAGCCGGCCTTGATGTTGGGCAGCTCCACAATCCCGCCTTCGCTGCCTGCAGATATTTCCTGGCTTCCTTGTTGGGTCATTGCTCTACTCCCATGGATTACACTGGCCTCCTCCCGATGAAGGCAGGAGATCCGTTTTATTTTGTCGCTCCCAGGCTGATACCCTTAATGATGTATCGCTGGAAAATCGCATACACGAGTATGGCCGGGATTGAAGCCAATACCAGGCCGGCGAATTGAAAGGTGGGATCACCCGAGTAACGCGACAACAATGCGGCCAGAGCAACCATAACCGTGCGCCTGTCCATGCTCTGTAAAAGGATCATTGGAGTGAATAGGTCATTCCAGGTGACGATGTAATAAAAGATAACGCACAGGATGATTGCAGGCCTTCCCATCGGGATGATCACGTACCGTATGATGTCGAAATAGCCGGCACCGTCCAGTTTGGCCGCTTCGATCATCTCGTCTGGGATGCCGCGAAATGTGGACGTCATTAATAGAATCACTTCCGGAAGGAACATGCCTACGTACATAAAGATTACCGACCAGTAGGTATTGACCAGGTGCACTTTAGAAAATAGCACATATAACGGAATGATTGTCGCCTGGACTGGGATGAACAAAGTCGAAATGACCAATAAATAGATGATATTTCTCCCCCGGAAGTTTATCTTTGCGAAAGCATAGCTGGCGAAAATGCCGAAACACAGCAGCAAGATGATCGAAAAGAGGGAAATAATAAAAGAGTTTTTGAAGAGATTCAGGATTTTGAATTGGCTGATCATGGTCAGGTAATTTTCTGACGTCAGCTTTAAGCCCCATACGCTGAACGGATTTACATAGTAATCCGTTCTGGATTTGATGGAGTTCATGAACATGTAAAATAGCGGGTAAAGATTTGAGATCGAAAGCGCCAACAAGGTAAGAAATATCAGCACGTTGGCTAACTTTTGGTTGAATTTGCTTAACATCTTTGCCTGCTCATTCCCATTCGCTGACTTTGTTGGTGTAGCGCATTTCAACGACCGTAATAACAAGAATGATGATCAGCAAGATCACGGCCAGCGCCGAGGCAAATCCGTACGGGGCGCCCGCCTGGTAGAATTTGATATAGATCATGTAGTCGATCGTCGAGGTTTCATATCCAGGCCCGCCCGCCGTGATACTGAATATAAACGCAAAAATACTGGTTAACGTCCACACCATCGACATGATCACTGCATATTCGATCGTCCTTGAAATCATCGGGATGACAACGTAAAAAGTCCTTTGCCAATAATTGGCGCCATCCATTCTGGCAGCTTCAAAAACTTCGGGGGATATTTTCGACATCCCACCCAGGATGACAATTGCCTGCCAGCCTATTGAAAACCAGGTCAGGCAAAACACCAGTACGCCTAATGCCGTCGCGGTGTCGCCTAACCATTCGATAGCCATAAAATTCAAGCGGATATTTCGGAGGACAACGTTGATCGGACCATCCAGGCTGAAGGCCACCCGAAATAGATATCCGATCGTTACAGCCGCGATGATCTGGGGGAGATAAATGATCGTCCTGAAGAATCTCCAGCCTTTTACCTCCTCGTACAGCAGCACTGCGACGAATATGCCGAGAATGAGTTGCAGCGGCACACTCAGCAGCAGCACCATGCTGTTTCTGAGCAGCGTCCAGAAAGGGCTGTTGGTAAATATCTCTACATAATTGTGTAAACCGATCCAATCGCTTCGAAATAATCCATCCCAATTGGTAAAGCTCCGGTAGATGGCCATGACCATCGGGTACAAACGAATGACGATTAAAATAGCGATCACCGGGAGAATCGATAGGACTCCCTCGGATATTTTGATCCGGCGTAAGCCGGCCCTCTCAGTTGCCCCCTTGGATCTCAGGCTATCCTGGTTGCGGTCTCCCGAAATTTGGGACTCTGAAACCACGAAGTAACCTCCGGTGTTAGAAGACCAACACCCGCAGAAGTTACGCAGTTGGGGATGGTGGGAAGATTGGTCGGTCGCAGACCGACCAATCTTCCCACCCTTTCCCTTGAACTGCGTAACTCCTGACCCGTTTGTTTTGAAAGGGGTACTTAGAAATAAGTACCCCTTTCAGTACTGCATTTCCTGAATTGAAACCTATTGCGACCCTTTGTCCTTGTCTAGCTGGGCCATCAGCTCATCTGGGGCCATCTTGCCGGTCAGCACCAAAGGCAGCAATTTATTGAAATCGTCGACTACCGGCGCTGAGATTGAGTTATCGACCCAGAAGATATAATTCTGACTCCATTCGATTAATTTCGAGCCGACGGAGCCAGCTTGCAAACCCAGGTCTGCTTCCGTGACATCCTTCCGGATGGGCACTTTTGTTTGGAACTTATTGAGCTCCAGCACCTCAGCCTTAGAATTCAAGAACGAATTGAATTTTACTGCTGTTTCAGGATACTTGGAGTTTTTGGCGATCACCAGGACCTGGCCAGGTCCACCGATCGTGCCGTTTTTGATCACGGCGCTATCGGAGATATCAGGCGGAATGATCGCCCCAACATTTTCCTCGCCCAAAGCGTCCTGGGCATCTTTGACGAATGAGCTAACCCTGGGGACCATGGCGATTTTCCCCTGCAGGAATTTTTGCCACGAATCACTGGATGTGGCTGCGTCCTGGTTCATGTAACCTTTTGCCCAGATATCGTGATACGCGTTGAGGGCGGCTAAAAGCGCCTGATCGTCAGCGAAATTGGCCTCACCCCGATCTTCGGCCAGGATCGGGTCCAGGCCGTTCTGCTGCACCCACCAGTATGCCGCAATTTGGAAGAAATAGTAGGCGTATCCGTCGACGGCTTCATCTGCTCCGATCGGGGTATATCCCGCATTCTTGATTTTCTCCATGTCCGCGAAGAAGGCATCCATGGTTCTCGGGGGATTGGCTTCATAGTCTAGTCCCACCTCTTGCATGATTTGCTTGTTGTACAGGAAGAAGCACATCTGGTTATCCGGAGTTGGATAGCCGAGAATTGGATTACCTGCTTTAAAGTCGAGTGTATCCGTATCCCAGCCAAGTAACTCGTCTTTATCTGCTTGCGGAATCATGTCGTTAATCGGCGTGATCACGTCCGCAAGCGGGAAGATAAATTGACCCGCCCACAGGTTGGCGATATCGGGGGCGTTACCGGCAAGCCCGGCAGTTCGAAACATCTGGTGAGCCGCGTAAGCATCTGCCTGGACGACCAGCTCTACGGTCACACCGGGATTTGCGTCTTCAAATCGTTTAATCGCCTGGGAGATATACCACTGGTCCTG
>DASQQR010000325.1:0-7495 GCA_035643335.1 Anaerolineales bacterium | reverse complement strand
TCTCAAATAAATCGGATTGCCGAAAATCCAGCCTCGCTGACGCCCCAGGTAGTGAATGTAGACTTCGACCCGGTAGACACCGGGTTCGTTGGTGATGTAGGTGCAGGTCTCACGTTTATGCCAAGTTCGGACGATTTTTCCATCTTTGACCAGCCGGCATTCAGCACGGCGAGGCAAGCGAATCTGCAGGGTGACGCCATTGCCGACGGGAATTTCGTCTCCCATCCAGGCGATTTCTTCCTTGCCTTTACCGGTAAAGCGGAAACCTCGAGTACTTGCGGGTAAATCGTAGCCAACAAAAGCGTGACCTGCGGCCAGGGCCTCCAAAATTGCGCGCCGGCCATCAGCCTCATCCCCGCTCAGCGGCCCTTTCATGAAGAGGTGGGTGTTGATTGTCTGGAAGTGAAATTCATAGGGAAACAGGATGCGCTGCAGTGGGCCCAGGCTGGCTGGAAGCGCGTGAGCATCAGAGCCGCCAATGGCGACAACTGTGCGTCCCTCAGCGAGCAGTTTATCCCAACGATGCAGGGATTCTGCGAAAGGGCCGTGGGCAACACGCCGCGGATTATAGGCGTAGTAGATGGCATGAAATTTGCTCTTGAGCAATGATTTGAATTCTGACATGCCGTTCCATAGCTCGATGCCCGTGAAATCCCGGACGTCCCAGTCAACCCAAGAGATATCTGGTTCGCCAAAGGCGGGAGCAGCCGGATCTACCGGATGCGCGATAAAAGACAAGCCTCCAGCCTGATTTACCGCGTCGATCAGGCGCTGCGGTTCCTGGGCCATGTTTGAGAGTTCTCGATTGGCACCAAATACCAGGAGGTGGTTTTTCTGAGGATCCCGAGACTGGTCATGAATTTCCTCACCCACCAGCATAAGCACACGCCGGTTCCCATTCTGGTGGTAACCCGCCGGGCCATTCACCCAAACATTGTGATCTGTGACGATAATGGCGTCCAAGCCAGCTCGCAACGCAGCCTGGGCGATCTCGGCGTGGGTGGCGTGACCATCCGAGTAGGGGGTGTGCATGTGTAAATTGATGACGATTTCGTGCATAATTTGGTCAGTTAGTCGGGTAGTCGTGTGGTCGGGTAGTCGTGTTCAATCGGGCTATTGGCCTATCTGACTATTTGACTACTCGACTGATCGACTATTTGACTATTTTGAGTACGAAAGGTATAATCCGCCTGCTAAAATTCCTTCTGTAAGAGACTCCCTTGGAGGTAAGTGTGGAAGTTTATTTGGATGTCGCACTGATTATAACGTCTATTGCCTTGATCATCAGCGTGATCCTCCAGAGCAAGGGTGCCGGGCTGGGAGGCCTGACCGGAGCAGATACCGGCAGCATTTTCACTGCCCGCCGAGGCGTTGAAAAAACTCTCTTCCGGGTCACAATTGGTTTGGGTGTACTGTTTTTTGGATTGGCTATCGCAACGGTTATCGTGGCAGGTTAAGTCAAATATAAGGGCGCTCCTGGTCGTTCGACTCGAGAAGCCAAAGGGCGACTCGCGGACCTTACCGGGGAGCGCCCTTTTTTGCTGTCTGTATGAAAAGATTTCGTTGGCAAATCCTGATTGTTTTGCTAGCCCTGGTGGCAATTGGTGTTTTACTCCTTGGCCAACAGCCAACTTTGCAGCCAATTGTACCCGAAGTCAAGCCAGCCACTGGGGGGATTTATACAGAGGCTCTGGTAGGTTCGCTGGAAAGGTTAAATCCCGTCCTTGATTTTTATAATCCTCCAGATCGGGACCTGGATTACTTGCTTTTCAGCGGTTTGCTGCGCTTTGACGCACGTGGCTTGCCCCAAAATGACCTGGTCGAATCCATGGGCATATCGCAAGACGGGAAGAATTATAACTTTTCCCTGCGCCAGGACGCTGTTTTTCACGATGGGACTCCACTGACGAGTGAGGACGTGGTCTTCACAATAGACTTAATGCGGGATGAAAAAATCCCAGTGCCGGATGACGTTCGCGCCCTCTGGAACGATATTGAAGTTGAAGCGCTGAACGAATATACCTTGCAGTTTCGCCTGCCCGAGCCTTATGCGCCTTTTCCGGATTATCTTACTTTTGGAATCCTGCCCAAACACTTGTTGGGCAATTTGGATCCTGAAGAGATCATTAACGCATCCTTTAACATGGATCCCATCGGAAGCGGTCCGTATCGCTTCGATCACCTCATCGTTGAAAACGGGAAGATCTCGGGTATCTCTTTGGTGAGCTTCGATAAGTACTACCAGGAACCGCCGTTCATCGAGCAAATGCTTTTTCGCTATTATCCCGATTCTGAAAGCGCCCTGGCTGCCTATCAAGCTGGCGAGGTAGAGGGGATCAGCCAGGTCAGTTCTAAGGCGCTCCAAAGCGCTTTGAAAGAACCGGATCTCAACCTGTACACAGGCAGGTTACCGCAGCTTTCCATGATCCTGTTCAACCTGGGTAATACGGAGCTGCCCTTCTTCCAGGAATCTGACATCCGCCGAGCGCTCTTAATGGGGCTCAGCCGCCAGCGTATGATCGACAATTTGATGGCCGGGCAAGGGATCATCGCGGATGGCCCCATCTTCCCGGGCACGTGGGCGTATTACGACGGCATTGAGCGGGTACCCTATGATCCTGAGGCCGCCGTGAGCGCCTTGAAAGAGGCGGGCTACATTATTCCGGCATCTGGGGGCAGCGTGCGGGCCAAGGAGAATCAATCGCTTTCATTCGACCTCGTTTATCCAGACGACCCGGAGCATGCCGCGCTGGCCGAGGCGATCCAGGCAGACTGGTCTCGAATAGGCGTGGGCGTGGAATTGAAACCGGTTTCTTATGAGGACCTGGTGAGCGACTACCTCGAGCCGCGCATATTCCAGGCGGCCCTGTTGGACATCAATCTGGCCCGCTCGCCGGATCCAGATCCCTATCCCTTCTGGCACCAATCCCAGACCACCGGCGGGCAAAATTATGCCAAGTGGGATGATCGCCAAGCGAGCGAATATCTGGAGCAAGCACGGGTTACCTGGGACGTTGCCGAGCGCACCCGGCTATACCGCAACTTCCAGGTGCGCTTCGTCAATGAGATGCCAGCTCTGCCCCTCTATTACCCGGTCTACACCTACGCGGTGGATGGTCGCGTCCAAGGCGTAACGATGGGACCGCTTTTCGATACGGGCGATCGTTTTGCCACAGTAACGTCCTGGTTCCTGGTCGCCAAGACATCAGGTCAGGAGACCCCGGTCCCAGGGGGGAGCGAACCCGTGGGGACCTATGCGCCAACGGTAACGCCCTAACTATTTCCCAGCGCGCCAAACCGGCGGGGCGACAGTGCAGCTGTCGCCCGAACAGATCAGGGCCCCAATTGGTAGATTTCCCGGTAAATATTGAAGATCTCGTAAATCCCCTGAATATAGCTGCGAGTTTCATCGAAGGGAATGATCTCCAGGAATAGGTCCGGATCATCCGGAGCCATCCCCTTCCAGGTCCTGGCGTTGCCGGGACCACCGTTGTAGGCCGCCAGGGCTGCGTAGATGTCGCCGTTCAGAAAAACGAGCTGGCGATCCAGGTATTCGACGCCCAAAGTGAGGCTGACCAGGGGGCGGTACAGGTCGGCGCCCGAATAATTTTCCGGCCATTGCAGCTGATCCACGATTTCGGCGCCAGTGCTGGGGACGATCTGCATCAGCCCACGCGCGCCAGCAGATGAGCGCACAAAGCCCTCAAACAAGCTTTCTTGCCGGATCACACTGAAGAGGAACAACGGATGGAAATTATAGGTCTGGGCGAGAGGGATAACTAAGTCCCGATAGTAAGTTCCGAAGCGCAGACGGTTAAAATAGATGGGCGCCTGCATGGTTTCGGCGTCATCCATGCCAGCCAGGGTGAGCACCTGCCGGGCAGCGAAGATGCCTGTGCGGTAAAGACCCAGATCGATGAGATAGTTTGCCAAGCGGTACGAGTTGACGGGATCGGCCTGCAAGGATATCCTTAATTCTTCAAACTGGCTGCGCGCCTGATCGTAAAGCCCCAGTCGCCACAGTTCAGCTCCGCGCTGGAATCTGGGATCATCGGCCAGAGATCCAGGGCCAGAGAGATCAGTTTCATCCGGGAGATTGAATACTGTCCGCATCCAGGCTTCCGCATCGGCGCGTTCGGCCTGGACATCAAAGGACAGCACGTAATCGTCGGGGGGCTTGAAAGCAGGTTGCCCCAGCAGCAAGTCCCGGGCGCGCTCACTGTAATAGCCGGTAGGGTCAAGAGAGGCAGCCTGTTCCCAGGCGGTGCGGGCCGCTTCGGCGTCGTCCAGGACCTGAGAGCATTTTCCACTCCAGAAATATAATGCGGCGCGTTCACCCAGATCCCGAGCAAGCGGCAGATCGCGTTGGAAGAAGGCGTTGGCTTCGGCGTATTTACCCAGGCGGTAGTTGGCAATACCTGCCAAGAACATAGCCCGGTATGCCTGCTCGGAGCTGGGAAATTCAAGCGCAACTTGCTCCCAGACCTGGGCAGCCCTTTGCAGGCGACCGGCGTGCTCGTGGATGCGGCCAGCCTCGAAGAGCATCTCGGCGGCACGCGCATCCTGGGGTGCAGTCTTTACGAAATCAGTAAGGGTCTTTGTGGCCTGGGTGTATTGATCCATATGAAACCATTGCGTGAACGCTTTTTGTTCCCAGGCATCGGTCCATCTGGATGATTCGGGGTAATCTTTGATGACCCGGTTGAGATCCTCGATCGCGTCGCCGTACTGGCCCAAGGCGATCAATGCCAGCCCCTTGTAATAGTAGCCAGAAGCCGGATCATCTGGCTCAGCCTGCAGATAGCGATCGAAGGCTGCCAGGGCCACCCCATATTGACCGGCGTAGTAGTCGACCAGTCCGCGGTTAAACTCGTTTACAGGAACTCCATTATCAACCAGCGTAACCAGCGCCGTATAGGAGTCGCCTGAGAGAGGGAAATTGTCGACCGCATCCAGGTAAACACGGTTGGCTTCCTCCGTCTGTCCAAGTTGGGCATAGGCCTGGCCCATCCACAGATCCATTTGGGCTTTGACGTAATCATTAGAAGTACGGTTGTAAATATCCTGGTATCCGATAATGGCCGTCTTGTAGTCGCCCAATAGCGCGTACGACTGGGCGATTTTGGTATCAGTATCCAGGTCGGGCGCCAAGCTGGGAGCCGCCAAAGCGCTCTGATATTCGACGATCGCACCGGCGTAGTCCCCGGCGGCGAAGATCTCATCCCCAATGGACTCGTGGATGTAGCCATCGATCAGTCCAGGGCGCGCCTCCAGGTAGCTACGGTAGGCATCGGCTGCTTCGAGGTGACGGTCCAGGGCCGAGTAGGATTGCGCCAGAAAGAAATAGGCCTGGGACAGGTAGACAGCGTCGAGATTCTCGTCCGTTATCGCCTGCAAGGTGTCTACTGCGCTCTCATAATCTCCTTCCAGATAATAGGTGCGGCCGATACCGATCAGCGCAGCCATCTGCACCTCCGGATCCGGATTATCCCCCAAAGCCGTCCTGTACTCCTCCAACGCATTATCCCAATCGCCGTTGAAGAGGGCATGATCGCCTTGTGAAACCCGCGCGGCGGGCAATGGAGTGGGTGTTGGCGTGGGGGTAGGGGTACTGGTGGGCGTGGGGGTCAGTGTAGGGGTGGCCGTTACCGTCGGTGTTGGGGTCTGCCTGAAAGGCAGGTGGTTAACTGCACTACATGCCAGAGAAAGGGAAACCAACAACAGCACAGGCATGATCTTCTTGATCATTTCCATGAGGGTGACTATACACTATAGGCGAGATAGGTGTCAATATCCCCAGGAAGCGTTGTTTTCGGTCTTTGACGCTGGGCGGCGGTTACCGTATAATCATCTATAAGCTTGCCTCTTTGGGATTTGCCGTGATAGGGGAAAGATGCGGGGGTTGGTGGCGGGATATGCTGGTCCAGATAAAGTTGGTTGGAGGCCGGGATGGTAGATCATTCGCGATCGCAGGAGACACAAGGAATCGGTACACATCGGTTGAATCAATTAAGGTCAGCGGCGGGTTCAGGGCCTGTTCTCATTGTGACGCACGATAATCCGGATCCGGATGCCCTGGCCTCGGGTAAGGCCCTGGGGACTCTCTTCAGGGAGGCCTGGCATATTCCTATTAGGTTAGTCTACAGCGGCCTGGTTGCACGAGCAGAAAACCGAGCGGTTTTTGACGATTTAACCCCGGAATGGGAATTCATGGACCAGCTCACCCGTTTGGAACAGTACTCCGCTGTGGCTTTGGTGGATACCCAGCCCGGCGCCGGGAACAACAGCTTACCTGCCAGCTATATTCCCAGAATCGTCATGGACCACCACCATCCTCTGCGGGAGGCTCTCAGCCAAGTCGAGTTTGTGGATGTCAGGCCTGAAATCGGAGCCACCGTGAGCCTGGTATACCAATATATGGAGGCAGCTGGCATCATCCCCGATTCCGATCTGGCCACTGCCATGTTCTACGGCGTGCAAACTGATACACTTGGCTTGGCCAGGGGCGCCTCGGAAGTGGATGAGACGGTCTATATCAAATTGCTTGGGTGGCTGGATCGCCGCAAGCTGATCCGCATTGAGCAGGCCGGCTTACCGCGGGATTACTTCCGGGCCTTCAGCCGAGGACTGCGAGCGGCGCAGCTGTTTGGGGAAAGTGTGATCGCGGACCTGGGGGATCTGCACCGGCCAGATTTAACGGCCGAGATGGCGGACCTGCTGATTCGTTATGAAGGCGCGAGAGCGGCACTGTGCCTGGGAAGCTATGAAGAAATTCTGTATCTCTCGCTGCGCACCGAACTGAACCAGGATGCCGGGCTTATGGTACAAAAGATCATCGTCCCGCCCGGCAAGGCCGGCGGGCATGGCAGGATGGCTGGCGGTCAAGTGCCTCTGGCTGGACAGGATGCCAGGGTGGTGACTACGGAGATCGAACACCGTTTTCTCGTTCTCATTGGCGAGCCAGAAAGCGCTGGGGAACCTTTGTTAAATGTCTAATTCAGAATTCCGGCTGCGAGCAGGGCGTCTGAGAGTGTGGGGTATACCACAGCTCCAGCGGATTCGAGGACAGTACGTTTTGACGGATCAGTGGTAATGCCAAAAGCCGACACTTGCAAATCAATATTTCTCTGATGCAGGAGGTCAATTCCTGTTTGCAGGCTGGTTAATCCCCTGACGGTGTCTTCAAAGATAAAGACGTGCACCTGATTCAGCGCTGCCCAGCCAGGCTCAGTCCGTCCATCGAGGGCCAAATCGGCCGCGGCTTGCAGGGCGCTTTCAACAGGATCCCCGAGAGCCAGACGTAGAGCGGTCAGCGCGTGTACAGGCGAAGGTTTGCCGAATCTGTCGGGGCTCAGTTTACGGCGCTTGGACAACCACAAGATCCCGCCTAAACCGGCGATGGGGAGATCCTTCAGCCCGCACAAGGCTGCCCCCATCTCGGCTTCCGGCGTGCAGAAAGTGCCTGCAGGGGGTTGGGATGGTCGCAGGGTGAAGA
>DASQQR010000324.1:0-8046 GCA_035643335.1 Anaerolineales bacterium | reverse complement strand
ATAGTCCCGGTAAGGCGCTTTATCCTGCAGGAACCCCTGGAACCATTCGCTCTCCCGAGAGATATGGTTGATCACCGCGTCGAACATCAGCCGGAAGTTCTCGCTCAGGCGGGTGATATCCTTCCAGGATCCCAGCTCGGGGTTGACTCGCCGGTAATCGATCACCGCAAAGCCATCATCGGAGGAGTATGGGAAAAATGGCAGGATGTGCACTCCGCTGATAGCGCCAAACAGGTGCCGTTCCAAGAAATCATTTAGGGATTGTAGGGGAGGGCAGTTGTCTATCTGAAACTGGTCGCCGTAAGTGATCAAAATGGCGTCCTGTTCGGTGAGCCGCTCCCTTGGACCTCTGATTTCCTCCTGCAGCTCCGGGTTGCGCTGGCCAAAGTCTGCTAACCGCTTCTGCAACAGCGGCCATACTTGCTTACCCTCCTCGTCTCCGTACAAGAACTTCAGATGACCTCGAATTCTCTCCTCAACGCCCATTTCCATTCCCTTCTCATCGCAGTTGCAATGACCGCATTTCGCTTACCTGACTCACACCCTCCACAAGCACGCCTCACATATCACGCATTACGGATCACGCCTCACGTTTCACGCTTCACGTATTACGCATTACGAATCACGCCTCACGTTTCACGCCTGACTGCTATTGCCATCTCTCCCTCTAAACCTCGGTAGCCCCCGTCCCTTCCGGTACTCACGGATCGAAACCATCGGCGGCCGCTCTCGCTCGCGGATCTCCTCGGTCTCCAAGAAATAACGCCGCGGCCCGTAGCGCACCAGGTTCATGGTCAGGTTGGCGTCCTCCAAAAGCCGGATCTGGTGGCGCTTTTCCAGCCGGCTGAAAACCACCTGCATGATGGCAAAAGACATCTTCGAAAGCGAAGGCAGCGGCTGGTTGTGATGGATACGTTCCAGCAGATCGACCTGGGCAATGCCGTGCAATCCGTATTCATCCAGGATATCGATCAGCAGCCCCGTCTCCACGCCATAGCCGGTGAAGAACGGTACCCGCTCCAATGCGCTCCTGCGCCCGGCGTATTCGCCCGACAGGGGCTGGATCAGGCCGGAGAGCTCCGGGAAGAAAAGGTTGATGAAGGGTCGCGCCGTCAGCTCCGTCACCCGTCCCCCGCCACCGGCTACCAACTTGTCTCCTTCTCTCAGTGGCCGGCGGTAAAAGCCTTTCACGTACTGGATTCTGGGATCGCGCAGCAAGGGTCCGATGATGCCGTATACGAAGCGCGGGTGAATGTTCTTAATGTCGGTATCCACCCAGGCTACCAGATCGCCCCGCAATACGTATAAGCTCTTCCAAAGGGCTTCTCCCTTGCCTTCATAGGACCCGTGCTGGGGTAAGATTTCCTGGTGGATATACACCGGCACCCCCAGCTGGCTGGCGATCTCACGTGTGTAATCGATCGAGCCGGAATCGATCAGGACGATCTCGTCCAGCAGCGGCACCTCTTCCATCAAGACCGATTTGATCGTCTGGATGACGTTGCCCACCGTTTCTGCCTCGTTGAGGGCCGGCAGGCCCAGGCTGATGGTTACACCTTGGGCTGCTTTCAAGGCGATCAGTCGCTCCAGGTCGGCAAACTCCCGGCTTTGAAAGGTATTCTCCGCGAACCACTCGTCCACCACCACCGCCACCGGCCGCTCCGCGTATTTGGCGATTTCGGCAGGTTCAGGGGGTTGCTCGAGGAGCTCTTCTGGCACGGCAGCCGGTTTCTGTGTGGCTTCCTGTCTCTTTTTGACCATGATCAGAGTGGTGTTGGTTTTGGCGATGATCGCATCGATCAACGGGCCGCTCCACTCTCCGGGGTGAGTCTGGATGGTCGGCGCGCCCACCACGACCACCTGGTGTTCTGGTGCCTCTTCGATGATTGCATCCGAAACTGGGTTGACCACCGTCATTGAACGTTTCACCCGCTCCAATCCTCGCAGGACTGGACCATAGGCATTCAGCAGCTGTTCCTCAGCCTCCCGGGGAGCCTGGTCAGTGGCGTGCAGTAGGGTGATCGTGGCATCGGTTGCCTGCGCCAGGGTATTGGCCACTCGCAGCGCCATGCCTGCGTAGGGGCCCCCGCGCATCGGCAGCAAAATGCGTTCTATTGTTCCCCAGCCCCCTTCTCCAATAATATCCTCCGCCGGACGCACCGCGACGACATCGCACGGTGGTAAAACCAGTCTGGGATCCTTTAGCTCGCGCCCGGCCGTTTCCGGAATCAGGTTGTCGCTCCATCCCAGTAGAAGCAAGTCGATGTCTTCGAGTTCCACCACGTCCCAAATGCCACCCCATATTTCAGTTTCAGGACGTACCAGAGTTTTCACTTGAGCGGTGATGCTCAGTTGGTCAGATAGCATTTTTCCCAGGTCTTCTCGATATTTGCTGGCCGCCCGGGCAGCCTCGCTCAACGGCTCGCCCTCTGGCACGCTGATCACATGCAAGATAACCAGCAGACCGTGGCGTGCTGCGATGATCATCTCTGCCAGGGGCAGCATGATCCGGGTTTCATCCAGGCTACTTAACGGCAAGAGCACCTTGATGGGTAGTGGTGCCTGCGCTTGGGAAGTCCCCCTTTCCTTGATAGGCCGGGTGTCCATTATGTTCTCACACTTTCCTGGATGATCGGGATCACTTTCCTCTGGATGATTGCGTCCCAGGTAAACTGGTTCAACACGCGTCGCCGCAGCTGGTATGCCTGGTTCTCGGCCAAACAGGCAATGATCGTTTCTGCCACCCCTTTTGGATCGCCTTCGGGATCGAATAGATGCGCCAGGTTCCCGGCGCTTTCTCGAATCGAGCCGATATCGGCGGCAAAGACGGGGATGCGGGCTAGGCCCGCTTCGAGAACCGGTATGCCAAAGCCTTCGCGCTGGCTGGGGAAGAGCATCAGGTCGGCCATCCGGTATAAATCCGCCACAACCTCGTCCGGCACGTAGAGGGGCCGGTTTTCTTCTCCCAATTCGTACAAAAAATGCACTTGCTCGCGTATCCCCAGCTCCGCGCACAGTTCCTCAAGCGATCGCAGGTAGGCGATGTTCTTGGGGTTATGCGGGCCAGGCGGACCGGTGATCACCAGGACTGTTTCGGGCTTGGTTTTCTTTAACGCCGCCACCACCCGGATGGCGAACTGGACGTTCTTCCTCCGGGTAATGCGCGCCGGGAGCAGCACCAACGGGTCGGCCTTAAACAAATTCAACTCGTCAGCCAGCCTTTGGGTTAATAACTCCAATTTCAGGAATCGGGTCACATCCACGCCCGGAGTGACAACCTCGATATCGGCTGTGGGGATGTCCAGCAGCGCTGCCAGCTTCCTGCGCCGGTGCGCCGACACCACTACGTACCGCACTCCAGGCCACGCGGTGCGTAATAGATCCCAGGGGTAGCCAGGATGCAGCGCTGCGAGATAGAGTCGGTCCTGCCAGGCAAAGTCGTGGCACCAGGCGACCAGGTTGGCTACGCCCTGATCGGATAGCATCCGCAGCGCCGCTGTCAGCGCTAAGTTCTTATGCAGGGTGACGGCATTATGCACGATGCATGCATCCGTTTCCCGCAATACGGGCTCTAGGAACTCGGTTAATTGATCGCGCAGCTGCTCGAAGGCTAGGGATACCTGGCCTTCAGCCAGTTCCTGTCCCACCGCCAACACCTTTGGGTGGCGGGAGTCGATTTCGGGGATGCGCCGGAAATCTACGCTGGGATCGAAAGCCTCTCCACGCCCGGCTATCACGACGACCTTATGCCCCCTTTCCGTCAAGAGCCGGGCATGGTGGTAAATAGTGCTTTCCACGCCTCCAACGATGGGCGGAGCCGCGAAGTGTAAGACCCCAATTCGCATCATTCCTGATTCTTCTGGTGATGGGCGATCGCTGCGCTCAGGTAAGCGCCAAACAGGATGATCATATAATTCAAATAAATCCAGAACATCAAGACGACAATGGTGCCTAAGGTTCCATAAACCAGCTGGTACTGCGCCACGCCCAGCTTCAAATAGTAGGCGAACCCGAAAGTGGCCAGCTGCCAGGCTGCCGCGGCCATAAAGGCTGCCCAAAAGGCAGCTTTCCAGGGTACCCGGGTATTGGGAACCCAGCGATACAGCGCCAGGAACAGAAGCAATCCGATGGCAAATGGCACCAGGTTGGTCAAGAAATAAAAAAACGGGATCTGGCTGAATGCCTTCACGCCAAACAGGGGTTCGCTGAATTTGGCCAGGACGTCGAGTATCGCAGCGGTCAGGGAGAACAAGGTAAGCAAACCGACCATGATCGCGATCATGAGAAAAGCGATCACCCGGCTCTGTACGAAGTTCCTTGGCTTCGAATTGGGCCAGGCCCGATTGATGTTGCGCGACAGAATGGTCAATGCTCCCGTCGCGGCCCAGGCCAGGCCGATACCGCCGACAACCCCGATCGAACCGCGATCCTCCAGTATGGTCTGCAGGTTGTTAACCACCAGCTCGGGATTGGGGAATGTTAATCTCACCAGCTGGATAATCCGGTTGAGAACCTGCTCTCTTCCCAGCACCAGGCTGCTGCCAATCGCCACCAGGACAAGCAGCAGTGGGAAAAGCGAGAAAACCGTGAAGAATGCTGTGCCCGCGGCCGCTTCGGGCCCCCGCTCTTGCACAAAGCGCCCTAGGGCCTCTCGCAGGATGTTGAACGCGCCAAAAGTATATCGGTCGGCCAACCTGTAAAATCCGGCCAGACGATCATTTGTTTCTTGCGGGGCGTCATTCTCGGATAGCATCGATCCTCTCAGAATTGATCGTACCCCAGGCTTTCGTTTGGCCGGGCCTCCAGGCGGGCCTCCAGCGATACCCCGCCCCTTTGCGCAACCCCCATACTTTGTCAGTGTTAGAGATTGCCAAGGATCTCCTTCAACTTTCTTTCCAGGACCTCCAGAGAAAAATGCTCTTGCGCGATGGCGTAGTTCTTCTCGACCATCGGCGTGACAGATTCCGGGTCTTTCAACAATCGCAACGTCTGTTCCACCGCGTGATCGTCGACGAATCCATCCAGTTCAATAAACTCGAAGCCCAATGGCCTGATGTCAGCGTTGTATACCGGGTAACGGTTGACCACAGTGAGCTTCTTGAAGTAAATCGCTTCCAGCAGGGCGTTTCCAAAACCCTCGTACAGACTTGGGTAGGTGACCAGGTCTGCATGTGGGTAAGCATCCCATAAGGAGTAAATTTTATGCCCTCTGATCATGTCTCGCCGGATGCCGATTAGGTGGTCGATCAGTTGCACCTGGCACCCCATGACGTGCGCCTCGCGTTTCAACCAGTGCCAGTAATCCAGCCCCTCATCATCCGACCGGTGGGTGATGAACAGGCGCACCTCTGGCAAGTCCAGGCGATTTACCAGTTCGATCGCCATTTCGATCCCCTTGCGCTGGATCACCCGTGTCGGTTGCATGATGAACAAGTCATTTTCGCCCAGGCTCAGATTTTCTCGGAAATCCCTGTTGTAATCATCGATCCCGGGGGCTGGCGCCGCGAAATCGTGTACGTTGGGGATGACGATCGAGTCGATGCCCCGCCGCGCTTTGAGGCGTTTTTGCGCGATGGTATTGATCGTTACATGCTGGATAGTTGGGAGTTTTGCTGGAAAGGTGGTGTCCAGTAGATCCAGGATGTTGTTCGTCTGGTAGCGCTGGCGCTCCCAAAAGAAGTCATGGTGGTGGGCGATCGTGTTGATGCCTAATTCTGCGATCAAACCGGTCAGGCAAACTCCCAGGGGCAGGTTCATCGGGATGGTTAAAGCGTTCTGGACGACAATCAGATCTAGCCGGTTGTCCCGGATAAACCGGCGCAGCGGGGTGCGCAGCTCATCCGCCATGGCGTAGATTTGGTCGCTCAGTTTTTCGCCATCCGTCTCTCCGTTCTGGTCAAAGGCGCGCCGGCTCAGAGACAGGATCGAACGATCTGCGAAGTGCAACTTACGGATGATCGTCCCCCCCTTTGCGTAATCCCCGAGTTCACCCGCGCAGAAGAAAACCTCGTGCCCCATCCTGCTCAGCACCCGCGCCCACTTCTCCACCTCCAGGGTGACGCCATCCGTCCCGCTCAGTCTTGTTGCAATAAAACCAATCTTCATAATTAAATGCCGGTACCCTTCCCCATTGTTTATCACTTGTGCTGGATCTATTGGAGGAAGAGCTGTAGCTAATTTTTAATAATTCTACCAGAAGAATTCCGCTCAACCCTTGACACCCCCGGCCGTCAGTCCTTCTTCCAAGAAGCGCTCCATGGCCAGGAACAGGATGACAACTGGGATTGTCATGATCGTCGAAGCAGCCATGACCACGTGCGGGCGCGGGGTTGGATCGTTGAAGATTGTATTGATCTTGATCGGCATAGTGAACAAATCATGATTGTTTAGAAAAATAAACGCATATAAGAACTCGTTCCAGGCGATCATGAATGTGTAAATGGCTACTGAGACTAAGGCCGGGATCGCCAGGGGCAACGTGATTCGCCAGATAACATCGAAGCGGCTGCATCCGTCGATCAGCCCCGCCTGTTCGATCTCCGAGGGAATGGTGCGAAAGTAGTTGGTCAGCATGTAAAGTGCCACCGGGAGGGTCTGTGCCAGGTAAGTAAACACCAGCACCGGAAGGTTGTCTTGCACGTTAAATCCAAGCCGGTCCCCGATTTGAGCGAGCATTGCAAACAGAGGGATAATTAGCAGCACTCCCGGGAACAGGTAGATCATCAGAATGCTGTTGAGCAACACGTTTTTCCCTCTAAAGCGCAAGCGGGCGATGGCGTAAGCGCCTAAAGTTGACAAAATCACTGCCACCACTGCCGTCGGTATTGCGACTTTGATGCTGTTCAAGATATTCGTGCCGAAATCCTGGTAGCTGGGGTTATCGGGTTGGAAGAGTTCCTGGTAGGCTTCTAAACGGAAAGCGCTCGGGACGTATACTGGCTCGCGTGCGCCAATTTCGGCTCGCGTCTTGAAGGATGAGCTGATCATCCAATAGAAAGGGAACAAGATGCTGGTCAAAAAGAACGTGAAGGCCAGAGCGAGAAGAAAGCGCGGCCAATTGATCCACCTTCCTAGCTGCTCTATCAATGTCAGTCTTTCCTTTGATCTGGGCCGGACGATTTGGCTCTCTCTTGCACCCATTTATTCCTCCTCTACATTTCTCATCACGATGCCAATGTATAGGGCCATAAACACGACCAGGATGACCAGTAGGATCATGGCGGTGGCTGCACCTCGCCCGAAGTCGAAGAGTTTAAAGCTGAATTCATACGTCAGCACTGGGAGCACTTTGGTGCCAAACCCCCCTCCCGTCAGCAGGAAAATGTCGTCAAATTTGTTGAAGGTCCACATTAAACGCAGGAGGAAAATAGCTCCTAAGACATAGCGTAATTCGGGCAGTGTCACGTGGCGGAATTGCTCCAAAGTGTTTGCGCCGTCCACTTTAGCGGCCTCATATAGGGTGCTGTCGATGGCCTGTAATCGGGCCAGGATCATCAGCATGGCGAACGGAAAGTAGCGCCACGCTTCAAAGATGATCACTAATAGAAGCGCCAGGCCCCTCGTGGCCAGATAGGCTTTCGGCAAGTCGATAACGCCTATGCTCATCAAGATATCATTCAGTACACCCGAGGGGCGTGGGTCGAGGATCCACCGCCACACAAACGCTACGCTCACGATCGGCGCGACGTAGGGGAAAAGAAAGATGGCCCGCGCCAGGCCTCGGGCACGAAATGGTGTGTTAAGTAACAGGGCCGCGATCAATCCAACGATCAAAGTCAAGAGAGTCGCGCTGAAGGAATAAATAACGCTTGTGACCGCTGCTCCCCACGATTGCATGCCCTGAAATTTGAACGCGAAATCTTGAAAAACTTTAGCGTAGTTTTCCAGAGCGATGAATGGTGCGTTGAAAACGTTATTAAGATTGTTCAGGCCCACGTCATGAAAGCTGATCCAGATACTGAATATGGCCGGGAAAACCACCAGGCCAAAAACGATGATCGCCGTCGGAAGGATCAGCATCCAGGCCAGTCGCGATTCGCGGCTCTG
>DASQQR010000323.1:0-3597 GCA_035643335.1 Anaerolineales bacterium | reverse complement strand
GCCTGAAGCAGGCCATTTGAGTCAGCCTGTGGGACAGCCCATGCGTTGAGCCTTTCACCAGGTTATATCGTTTAGCCCACGAGATGGGGGTATACGTCTCTTCAAACTTGATGTGCGCTTCGATGTCGCTGATGCCGAGGGTCCGCAGCCGGCGAAAGACATGCTGGCGCGCCAGCTCTTGCAGCTCATCCCAATTCTGTCCGCCATTATCGTTCAGATGTCCGACCGGCACGATCGCGATCAGGGTATCCTGCCCAGGGGGAGCCATGGAGGGGTCGAGCCGGGCCGGGGCGTGAAGGTAAAGGCTGGGATTGGCAGGCAGGCTCAGGTCGCCGATGATGCTCTCGAAGTTCTCGCGGTAATCGTCGGCCAGAAAAAGTGTATGCGGGCCGAGGACTTCATAGGTCTCATCCACTCCCCAGAAGAAACTGATCACGGAACAGGAGAATCGCTTGTGCGACAATGCCTTGACCATCCCGTCTTCCGGCAGCAGATGCTGGTAAACATAGGGTAGATCTGCATTGGCAAGCACAACATCCGCCTCCAGGCGAGACCCGTCAGCAAGACGCACGCCCTGGGCGTGGTTCGAGTTTGTATCAATCTGCCCCACAGGGGAGTTAAAGATGAACTCCACGCCGGCCCGGCGCGCAAGATCCATCAAGCTCTCTACCACGCGATACATGCCGCCCTTGGGGTACCATACGCCATGCGCCAGTTCCGTGTACGGCATCATCGAAAAAGTGGCCGGCGCTTCAAATGGGCTCAACCCCATGTAAATATCCTGAAATGTGAACGCAGATTTCAAACGCGGCTCATCAAAGTAGGCGGACATGTTGCGATAATGGTTGGTGAAAGGCTTGAGACGAACGATTAGTGCCAGATTCTGGAGACTGAAGAAATCGGAGGCCCGGCGGAAATCGCGGCCGACCAGTTTTTCCAAGACCAGCTGGTAGTGCCGGTCACCTTCTTGCAAGTAACGCAGAAGCCCCTGGAAACTTCCCGGCTGGATGGTTTCCAGCTGCTCCTGCAATGATTTCAGATCGGAAGTGAGGGTGAGCTGGCTGCCGGTATCGAACACCAGGTGATAGGTAGGGTCAACGCGCTGCAGGTCCAGCTGATCCCGCATGGATGTTCCCAGGGCGTGAAATTCGGCTTCATACAGCCGCGGAAATAGAAAAAGAGTGGGTCCCGTGTCGAAATGATGGCCCTGGCGGTCAAACCGGTCACAGCGCCCGCCGGGGTGCGGGTTCTTTTCCAGGACGGTGACTTGTAGTCCACGCATGGCAAGATGGGTAGCCGCAGTGATCCCGCCAATGCCCGCGCCGATGACGAGCAGAGATTTTGCTTTCGCGTATTTTGGTTTCATATTTTCCTTAGCCGTTGTGACGCCACCGGTCCAGGCACGCTGCCAGCCCCCTGCAAGTTGATCGTGGATGAAAGCGCAAACCAGACCATTCGCAGTCTGGTTCCGGGGCGCTTTCTTTCATTATATTGAGGCCGCAGGCGGTAGCCTTCCCTTTCCAGTGTGCCCAAGAGCCATTCGAAGCGGGCGATATAGGCAAAACATGCCAGGCGGCAACGGGGATTCTGGGCCCGAGCGAAATGGCTTCTACCCGCCTCGAAGTATTCGCGCGCCAACTCCACCCGGCTCTTCACCCAAAGGCGATACGCCTCGCTGTGCACATCCTGCGGCCCGATGTGGCTCGCTTCCAGCACTTCGCGTGGGATGTTGAAATACCCGGCCTGGACGTCGTCGAATGTATCCCTCAACATATGCGTGATATGCGCGGCAGAGACAGCCAGATAGCGGGTCTCATCGTGAGGTGCCAAATCATCATGCCCGATGAAATAATGCAGCGCTTCGGTCACCGCGATTGCCAGCCAGTGAGTGTACTCGTTCAACTCAATTTGCGAGATCCACTTGCCGCGGCGCCTGGCGTCGAAATCCATCACCAGCATCATGTTGCGCAGGTAGGCTTGCAGACCGCTGTTCTTTTCACGATCGCCCTGCACCAGCTCGATCAACATCTTTTCCCGTGCGTTTGCGTCTCGCGGCCTCTCACCCCGGTAACATTTTTCCAGCAGGGACTGCTGCCCCTCGAGGAATTCCTTGCGTTCGGGGGTTTCGGCTTCGCTCAGTCCAGATCCTGAACCCGAATCTGCGTCGAGGATGTCGTCCACCCAACGGAAGTATGCATACGCCCGGTAGGCCTCTTCAACACGGTCGCGGTCCACCAGAAACCGGACTGTGTAATAGGTCTGTTTACTGGCAGCCTTGGTGATGGATAAGGCAAGACTTGTGTTCATTTGAATGACCTTACCTTCTTTTCAGCTTATCTGGCTTTCACCACACGCCCTGCGCCCTCAACTCCTCCATCGCGGCTTTATGAATCTCGATCAGCTGTGTGATGTCCTCGTCTGTGTGCGCGGCGCTCAGGAATCCGTGATTGGGCGGGATGTGTAGCCCGTTCTTGCGGTACAGTAACCTCAAGCCCGGACCGGCGAACCGGTCTCCCTGGCGCGCATCCCGGACGCTGTTGACCGGTCCACGGGTGGCATGCATCCAAAACATGGAGCCAACGCCTGTTGCAATGGCCGCATAGTCCTCTTCCTGGGCGAACCGGTTGATCTCGGCCCGAAAGCGGTCGCCCATCGCACCCAACCGTGCATACAAGTCCGGCTCTTCGCTCAGGCGTCGCAGGACAGCGGTCCCGGCCGCGATAACCAGTGGGTTCCCGTTGAATGTCCCTGCCATGAGGATCGCACCCGGCTCAGTATCGTATTCCATCAGACGCATTGCCTCGGCAGTTCCACCCACCGCCCCAAGGGGAAGACCACCTCCGGCGATCTTGCCATAGGTACTCACCTCCGGAATCACCCCGTAGAACTCTTGCGCCCCGCCTGGAGCCAGGCGGAATCCGGTGATCACCTCGTCAAAGATGAGGAAGGCCCCGATCTCGCGCGTGATCCTGCGTAACTCTGTTAGGAATTCCTTGCTGGCCGGTATGGTGCCGGCCGCGCCCTGCACCGGCTCGATAATCACTGCCGCCAGCTGGTCCGCATGCCGGAGGATCTTGTCGAAGGCCGCCTGGTGATTGTAGGGCAAGACAATCGTATCCTTCCAGGCTCCCTCGGCAAGCCCGGGGCTCTCTGGGATGGTTGTGGGATCCTCGATGGGACCGCTCGGATCGGGGCCCGGGCGCGGCCGGCCGAAGCTCACGGCCAGAAGATCGTGAGTTCCGTGGTATCCGCCCTCGAATTTCGCAACCAGGGGCCGTCCTGTCGTGGCGCGCGCCAGCCGCAGCGCATACATCGTTGCCTCGGTCCCCGAGTTGCAGAAAGTCACCTTATCAACGCCTGGCACCATGTCGCAAAACAACTTCGCAAACCCATACTCGTGCTCATGGCATTGCCCGTAATGAGTCCCGCGCGGCAACGCTTCCATGATCGCTTCCTGTACCTCGTCCGGCGCGTTCCCAAGGATCATCGTCGAGAAGCCAAGCATGCAGTCCAGGTATTCATTGTCATCCGCATCCCATATCCTGGCACCCTTCGCCCTTTTCACGACCATGGGAAAGGGATCCGCAAGCCGGAACA
>DASQQR010000322.1:0-6470 GCA_035643335.1 Anaerolineales bacterium | reverse complement strand
GTTGATGAGTAAATTAGATAAACAATAGCGGCGACAATTAACAGACCGCCGATGATGAATTTGCTGCGACCAGCTGTTTGAGCCCGGGGCGTGATGGCCTCTTCCATGTACCGACCTCCAAGTTATGCGGACGATTGATCATAAAGCTGTTCTGCACGGGAACACTCCAATCATAAATTTTGTCACAATTAGATTAATAGAACCTGAGATAATCCCAAAAAGAGTATGAGAGTATCTTCTCCATAATTGGTGGTAGGTGTTTTGTGGGAGCAGGCCTCGCCTGCTCCCACAAAACACCTACCCCTTCTTATTGAGGAGTTGCGATGAGAGAGGTCGGCGGGATTTAGCGAAAGTCGATCAACCCAGTACGGATTGCGAATTTTACCAGCTCCGTTGCTGAGTGCAAGTTGAGCTTGTTCATGATCCGTTCCCGGTGCCGGGAAACCGTTTTGGGGCTAATGCCCAATCTTTCACCGATTTGCGGGCTGGTTAAACCGTGGGCCACGGCTTCAAGCACCTGCCGTTCACGCCGGCTGAGCACTTGCAGGTCCTTTTCCTCTTTTCCTGGAACTTCTGGCGGTTCAGCCGGGGTCTGCTTCAGCAGGCGTTGGTAGTCCTCTAAGAGCCAGCGCGCCAAAGCCGGTTGCAGGTAAACGTTGCCATCTGCGACGGAGCGGATGGCGAGTACCAATTCCTCAGCGGCAGCTTGTTTGGTGACATAGCCGGTGGCGCCAGATGCCAACATCTCAAAGAAGTATTGCTTGTCTTGGTGAACCGTAAGCGCAAGTACCTGGCAATCCGGATGCGCACTCTTTAGCCGCCGGGTGGCTTCCAGGCCGTCCATGCCAGCCATGGTAATGTCCATGACCACGACGTCCGGTTTATGCTCCGCAGCGCCGTAGACCGCTTCTTCTCCTGTACTGGCTTCGGCAACCACCTCGAAACCTGGTTGGGTTTCGAGAAAGGATTTTAGCCCGGTGCGGACAATTTCATGATCGTCAACCAGCATAAGGCGGATATTTTTCATGGCCTGGTTCCTCAGAGATATGTTGGGCCGGGAGAGCCTTTGATTCCATTCCAACCGGTTCCGGCGGGGGGCGGACTTCCTGGGGGATATCCGGCGGGGGCGTTTGAGTCAGGGGGATGATGGCCTCGACCGTAGTACCTTGACCTGGAGCAGATTGCAGTTTAAAGTCCCCGCCAAGGGACTCTGCTCGCTCCCGCATTCCCGCCAGGCCCCAGCCTCGCGGCGGCGAAAGGGTCGCGTGTACATCAAAACCAACACCTGTATCGCAGATCCGCAACGTAACGCGCTCCGGCTCAAAAATTAATTGCATTTTGGCGTGTTTCGTCTGGGCGTGGCGGCTCACATTGGCAAGGGCTTCCTGCGCAACCCGAAAAATTACCGTCTCTATCAAAGGATCCAGCCGTTGGCCAGGACCGTAGATTTCGACGGCGGTTTCCAGCTGCAATTGCTCTCTGCCTTCGTCCGCCAGGTATTTTAGCGCTGGGACCAACCCCAGATCGTCCAGCTGCGCCGGGCGCAAATCCCGCACCATGCGGTAAATGCCCTGGGACATCTGTTGGCTGAGGCTCTGCAGCCGGGCGACCAGCTCGGCTACGTCGGAGCGCTGGGGAAGTGAGGCGCGCAATGTGGCCAAATTCAGCGTGAAAGCGGTCAGTTCTTGAGCTGTTTCGTCGTGCAGTTCGCGCGCGATCCGGGCGCGCTCTTCCTCTTGCGCAATCACGGTGTGCCTGAGGAGCTGCCGGCGCAGAGTTTCTCGCTGGATGAGTTCGCGTTGAACCTGCTCCAGGGCTTTCACGCGAGCCTGCTGGGCGCTTAGAAGCTGCGCCTCCCGTTCTCGTTCCACGATATGGATCGCCCGGATTAGATTGATTGTAACCAGAGTCGCGACGGCTGCCCGCAGCACCTGAATCGGGAATCCCGCGATAGACTGAAAGGTTTGTGCGTTGAGGATATTGGTTGGGAAGATGCCCGCAGAGGAGACAAACACCTGGGTGAGGCCGTACAGGCCAATGCCTATTGCGGCCCAACGAAATGGCTGCACGAGTTTGAGGCGCTTCTCAAGCTGGACCTGGCGGGAGCGGAACAACAAGCCCAGACCAGCTAATATACCGCCGGGCGTGGCCAGCAGGTAGCGCGCCAGTGCATCGATGTGGGCTACCAGGTTTTCAGGGTCGATGCGAGCGCTCAGCGCAATGGCTGCCAGATCGATAACCATTAATCCGGCCAGGATTGAAAATTTAATCGACGGAATGCGTACCTGTGCCGACAACATCAGGCTGCCAAATATGACCAGCGGCATAAACGAAAGCGTCAGCAGGATCACACGCAGCCAGGTAAAAGCTGGCGGAAACGGCAATCCCAGCCATATCCCCTGGAGCAGGATAATCTCCATCCATTCATGCGCTCCGTGCAACAAACCGAACAGCGCTAATGGGCGCAATACCCTTCTTTCAGCAAGCAGAGGCGAACGCCCGGTTTCCAGGGTTAGAGCAATGCCCATGCTGAAGAAAGCCAGGCCATAAACGAAAAAGACCAGGACCATCTCCAGTTGCACGGTGCTCAGCAGCATGTTGGCACACTCTCCTCTGTAATTGATCTTTGCAATCCTGTAAATTTATTTTACAGCACTCACCCCAATCTCTATATTACATTCGTCACCTAATGACTAGGACAAATGCCCCTAATCTGGCATTAATCATTAGTATATAATGCGTAGGGCAGATTACCCAATGCTCCCCTTGAGCGGGGCGCTGAAACGCACTTGCGAGCTGACTGGATGGGAAGCTCATCTTCCCTTCGCGGTCAGATTCTGTTTTTATTATCAATTCAGATCATTCGGGTATCATGGAGGAGAATTCAATGCGATCACAATGGCTCATACTGGGCGGCGTGGTGCTGGCAGTAGGGCTACTCCTGACGGCCTGCGCCGGTCCTTCGGGGCCCGAAGGAGCTGTGGGGCCGCCAGGCGTGCCCGGCCCCGAAGGACCGCAGGGTCCTCCCGGGCCCCAAGGACCGCCTGGTGATGCAGCCCAGGCTGCTCAAGCCGAGTACGTTGGAAGCAGTGTCTGCGCTGGGTGTCATCCAGACATCGCTGAGGTCTACTCCCAATCCGGTCACGCCTGGCCTCTGACCCAGGTTGCAAATGGGGCGCGCCCCGTGTACCCGTTTACGAATGTATTGTTGCTGCCTCAAGGCTATACCTGGGACGATATCAGCTACGTGATCGGTGGATATAATTGGAAAGCTCTCTTTCTGGATAAGCAGGGATACATCATCACTCATCCGCCCGATTCTTCTGGCAATGCGGATTATCTCAACCAATACAATCTGCCTGACCCGTTGCTCGGCAAGGCCGGAGGATTTGTTCAATTCCATGCCGGGGAAGAGCAGTTGTCCTACGATTGCGGCGCCTGCCATACAACCGGTTACAGCGCCGCAGGTCACCAGGAGAGTTTGCCCGGCATCTCCGGAACCTGGGCTGAGGCAGGGGTCAAGTGCGAAGCCTGTCACGGGCCAGGAAGCCTGCATGCTAGCAACCCGGGCGCGATTGCGATGGTCATCGACCGCCAGGCGGAGGCTTGCGCGCAATGCCACCTTAGGGGGGGTGACCAATCTCTGGACTTTGAAGCTGGCTTCGTCAGCCATCACGAGCAGTATGGCGGTATGTTTTTGGGCAAACACGATCTCTTGGATTGCGTTTTCTGCCACGACCCTCACTCGGGCGTAGTACAGCTGCGCCAGGCTGGCGAGCAGACCACCAAACCCCCCTGCGGAGACTGTCATTTCCAGGAAGCCCAGTTCCAGAAGAACGCCAGGCACGTGGCCCTGGACATCGATTGTGTTCAATGTCATATGCCCCATACGATTCAGAGCGCCTGGGCCGATCCTCAAACCTACCGGGGCGATGTGCGTACGCATGTTATGGCTATCAATCCTTTCCAAATCAGCCAGACCGGTGCGGCTGGGGATCCGGTCGCTGCCCCGATCTCTTTGGATTTCGCTTGCCGGCAATGCCATATTCAGGGTACCGCCTCTCAAAAGGGTGACCAGGAATTGAGCGATATGGCTGTGGATTACCATGCCAGACCGTAGAGGTACGCACTTGATGTCGACTTCGTTTTGTAGTGAATGTCTTGGAACTGGAACGCGGCGATAGAGGGCAAGCCAATGGATGAAGTAAATCCAACCATCATCGTGTTAATGTTTTTGGCCCGTTGCCTGGTTCCGCTGGTCATCATGCTAGGGATTTCTTATCTCTTACGGCGCTACGGGTTGATCAGCCCGTCTGCCCCGCCGCCCAAAGAATTGGATAATGGAGGGGACAATCAAGCTCTGCAGGAGAAGGAGGTCTAACCAATGGCAAAGACCGGAAATCCTCTTGGCCGGCTGTCACGTTGGGTAGGCCTTATGCTTTTGGCTGGTGGCCTGGTGTTCCTGGGCTCCTTCACGTTAACCCGGTCCTCACGGGCCGAAAACCTCCATCAGGGCACAGAAGAATATTGTCTATCCTGTCACAACAACCCCGATCTGAGCATGACCTTGCCAGATGGCGAGACACTCTCGCTTTATATTTCTCCGCAGGTACTGAGCCAGTCCGCGCATAGCCCGATAGGCATCGAATGCGAGGCTTGCCATACCGACATCACCACCTATCCTCATCCGGAAATCCAATTTCAATCTAAGCGCGAACTCTCCCAGATCTACTACCTGTCATGCCAGAAATGCCATTCAGATAATTATGATAAGACTCAGGATAGCATGCACGCGGAGGCCGCCCGGGCAGGTAATCTGAATGCGCCTATTTGCACGGATTGCCACGGAGCGCATAACGTCAGGCCTCCGGACCAGCCGCGTGCCCACATATCCGAAATTTGTGGCCAATGCCATACTCAAATCTTCGAGCAGTACAAGGGGAGCGTACATGGTTCTGCTTTAATCGAAGAAAACAACCCGGACGTCCCAGTATGCACGGATTGCCATGGGGTCCACAACATCCACGATCCGCGTACGGCCCAATTTCGGGTCGAATCGCCTGAGCTTTGTGCTGGTTGTCACGCCAATGCGGAGTTGATGAGCAAGTATGGCCTCTCTGCTGACGTCTATGATCTCTATGAACTCTCGTGGCATGGCGTGGATGTCTCTGTATTCCAGGCCAGGTGGCCCAACCTGTGGCACAACAGCGCCGTATGTACGGATTGCCACGGGGTGCACGACATCCTTAAGACGGATAACCCTCAATCGCGGGTAAATTCAGCCAACCTGCTTGCCACGTGCCAGCAATGCCATCCGGACGCCGGGCCAAACTGGGTCGGGGCATGGACCGGGCACTACAAGATCAGCCTGCAAAGGACGCCATTTGTCTTTTATACGGAAGCTTTTTACAGTTCCTTTACACCTTTTGTGCTGTGGATTTCTGGGATATACGTTTTCCTACAAATTATCCGCGCAACCGTTGCACGGGTTCGAAGGAGTCTCTGATGAGTGTAGACGAACGAGCTGCCTCGCACCGCCAAGAAAACGGAGTCCGCATCGAACGCACCTTTAAGCGGTTTGCCCCTGGACAACGCTGGGAACACGCGGTCCTGATGTTAAGCTTTTCCGTTCTGCTACTGACTGGCTTGCCGCAAAAATACTTCGCCAGTTGGGGATATAAGATCCTGACCACACCAGATAGCCTCATGCTGGTTCGTAGAATCCACCACATCTTTGCTGTGATCCTGACTCTGGAGGTGGTCTATCACCTTGGACGGGGAATTTATCTGATGGCTAATCGCAGACTGGGTGGCGAAATTTTCCCAACCTGGCAAGATGTCAGGGACGCCTGGCAGATGGTAAAGTATTTGCTCTTCTTTTCTAAAGAGAAACCCAAGTTTGGCAAATACAATTTCGAGCAGAAATTCACTTATTGGTTCCTCTTCCTGGCGATTGGCATCATGGTGATTTCCGGCTTTATGTTGTGGTTCCCGATCCTGTGGACCCGCGTATTTCCCGGCGGCATCATTCCTGCAGCTCAATTAGCCCACAGCAGCGAAGCCATTGCGGCCGGCATTTTCGTCGTTATCTGGCATTTTTTTCACGTGCATGTCGAGCGCCTGAACCTGAGTATATTCACCGGGAGGCTGAACGAGCGGGATATGCGCGATTACCATGCTTTGGAATACGAGCGCCTGACAGGTGAATCCGTGGATGACGCCAGCGCGCCCGCCGCATCTCAAGGAGGCCCTCGAGTTCAGTCTAAGGAGCACGCCGTTGATGCCTAGGCGAAGTAGACGCGTCCTTCTCCTTGGTCTAGGAGGCGGGTTGCTTTTGGCGTTGTTGCTTACGCTCACCGGCCAAATTGAGCCTGCTCTCTCCAAAGATTCGGGAAAGCCGCTGCCTCAGGAAACGCTCGCGCCTGTCCAGGAATCCATCGGTAATGACACCTGCCTGGAGTGCCATGGTA
>DASQQR010000321.1:0-5386 GCA_035643335.1 Anaerolineales bacterium | reverse complement strand
TATTGGTATGACCCCTCTCCCAAACCCATCTGGGAAGTCTTAACTTCAACGAACTTCTCCCGTTTCAGGGTATCCAGGATCTGCTCCATGACTCCCGCAAAAGGCAGGGCGATCTCCTCGGCCAGTTTGAATCCAGTCAGGTAACCCTGGAAGTAAAGGATTTTAAGTGCCAGGTCCTGCAACCAAAGCGGCGAAAGGCCTGTGTCTTCCACACGGTTAATTGGCGGCGGAATGTATTTGCTTCGGGTCTCGCTGACTGGGGCCTCGGCCTTGGCCCTTGGACGAAGAACGTTCATGCTGGATTCTCCCAGTTTGGGGATTTATTACGGAGATTATAGCACGCCGCAATCTGCTGGCAAGCCTTTGATAAGAGACTGAAAGGATTCTCTAAAGTCTACCACTGGTATAATCCACGGCATGAAAATAAGCGTCATTATCCCCGCCTACAATGAAATCGGCACAATCCAGGAGATATTGAAGCGTGTACAGGCTGTCGGGGTTGCCGATGAAATCCTCGTAGTGGACGATGGTTCTACCGATGGGACGCAGGAAGTATTGAAAGAATACGATAGCCAGGATCCGGTGAAAGCCATCTTCCACGAACAGAATCAAGGCAAAGGCGCGGCTGTACGCACCGGAATACAACATGCCAGCGGCGATCTGATCATTATTCAGGACGCAGATCTGGAGTATGATCCGCGTGACTACGAGCTGCTCTTACAGCCTGTCCGAGAGGGCATCGCCGATGTAGTCTATGGTTCCCGCTTCTTGGGAGCTCCCCGCCGTCCTGCGATGTTTTGGCACATGGTCGCCAACAAGGTGCTTACCTTGATGACCAACATTTTATACAACAACATCTTGACGGATATGGAAACAGGGTATAAGGTCTTCCGGCGCGATATTGTGGAAGATATGAAACTTCGGGCGAAGAAATTCGACTTTGAACCCGAGTTCACTGCGAAGGTGTTGAAACGCAAGGTGCGGATCTTTGAGGTACCCATCACCTTCAATCCCCGCGATTACGATGAGGGTAAAAAAATCGCCTTGAAAGACGCTTTTCAAGCCGTTTGGACGTTAATTAAGTACCGCTTCGTAGATTGAATTCTTCAGTCCGGTGTGCCGGCCGGCCTCAAATCCTGCACGTTCAGTTGAAGGGATGTCCGGCCGTTGAATTCGTTTTGCTCGAAAGTATACATCAAGTCAATTCGTTCGGGCATCTGATCTGCCCAATGGCCCTGCCGAAAGGCAATGGCATCAAAAGTAATCCAACCATCTGTGACGGCCAATTTCAGGTGCGAACCGTCCCGCCCAACCGCCCGGAAGCTTCTCACTTTGACGTCCCGGGAAGCAAACACGGCGCGGCGATTCTTGTATCCCGTAGGCTGAAGTAATTCCAGAATCTCAAGCAGGCCCGGCTTCAATTCCGCCAGGGGTATTTCCGCGTCTGCGCTTATGATCGGACGCAGATCGAGCGCGGCGAGCTGCTGCCTGGCGATTTCCTGTAATTGCTGCACCAGGGCTGGCAAGTTATCGTTATGCACGGTAAAGCCCGCCGCGGCAGCATGTCCGCCGTGATGTTCCAGTAAATCTGAACATTGGTCCAGGGCCTCGGTGATGTGAAATTCCGGGATGCTGCGGCAGGAGCCGCGTGTGAACTCTTCCCCTTTTTGGGCGACGATCGCGGGCCGGTAATACAGATCGGTTAACCTTGAGGCAGCCAATCCCACCACGCCCGGATTGTAATCGGGATGGGCGGCGAAGAGGAGCAGGGCGTCCGGATCATCCGCCAAGGCCAGCTGCTCCGCGTGCGCCTGAATATCGCGAGTGATTTTTTGTCTCTCGCGATTCTGCCCGTCTAAGATTTGAGCGATTCTGCCTGCCTCGAAGATGTCCTGGGTAGTCAGCAGCTGGTAAGCGGCCAGGGCGGAGTCCAAGCGGCCGGCCGCGTTTAAGCGCGGGCCGAGAGCAAAACCAATATGCGTGGAGGTGACCTGATCCGCCCTGAGCCCGGAGACTCCAATCAAGGACATGAGGCCCTGGCGACGCGGATTTCGGATAGCCTTTAGACCGGAGCGAACCAGCGCCCGGTTCTCGCCGGTGAGCGGCGCAAGATCAGCGACTGTCCCCAGCGCGACCAAATCTAACACATCATCGGCTTTGACCCCGGATTGAAAAGGGTAGCCTCTCTCTTCACAGGATGCCAACAGTGCCGTGACCAGCTTGTAAGCCAGGCCCACACCGGCTAATTCCTTCTCCGGGTAAACATCGCCGGGCTGTTTTGGATTGATCAGGGCCACGGCTTCGGGCAGCTCTTTGTGGGGCTCGTGATGGTCGCTGACGATCAAGTCCAGGCCCAGTCCGCCGGCATGTTCCGCTTCTTCCAGCGACCGGATACCGCAATCGACGGTAATCACCAGGCGGATGCCACCGGCAGACAACGTTTCCAGGGCCTCCTTGTTCAGGCCATATCCCTCCTCGAACCGGTTGGGGATATATCCGCTTGCTTCTGCGCCCAGGCTGCCAAGGGACTGCACCAGCAAGGAGGTAGCGGTCACACCATCGACGTCATAGTCTCCATAAACCGCAATAGGTTCATGTTTGCGGATCGCATATTCGATGCGATCTACCGCCTCTTCAATCCCCTTCATATTCAAGGGATCTGTTCCCGCAGGAACTCTGGCTTCAAGATACTGGCGGGCGGCTTCCGGGCTTCTATACTCCCGGTTATAGAGGATTTGACGCAAGATGGGAGCATACTCCCCCAGGGTGCGTTCGGCCTCAGGAGGGATAGGGTCAGCGATCTTCCAGCGCTTCGGCAAAGGGGGCATTCGGATCTTCCTTGTTGGTCAACGGTGTTAGCGTGACAAAGTATAGCATAGGAAAAAGCGAGTTGTAGGGGTTGTTGGTGGTGGGCGAAGCCCACCACCAACAACCCCTACAATGTTGACGAGTCATCAAAAGGCTGCTATGATCACCGTGTATGGACAGGTCACCGATGGGCTCGCGGCTTCACAGGCTGCAAGGTGTCTTTCTGCATAATTCTCGTTGGTTGGTTCCTGGCCTTGGGGTGAAGCGCTGGCTGGGACTGGTTCTGTTAGGCACAACTTTAGGCGGAGTGGGTCTGGCGATTTTGATCCTGGACGTTTACCGCACGACGCCGGATACGTGGTGGCTGCCGATCATCTCGACGGCTTCGCTGCGCTTTCTGCCGCGCCTGCTGCGGGCAGTGGTATTCGCCGGAATAGGCATCGGCCTGATCGCCGGCGGGATTTGGGGGCTGAACCGGACTCTAATGGCGCCTTTCCTGCGGCCCGGCCGCAGGGTCGTGGATGCGCTCACCATCCACCGCAGGCGTGAGCGCGGTCCCAGGGTGGTCGCCATCGGCGGCGGGCATGGGCTCTCTACGCTGCTGCGCGGTATGAAGGAGTACACGCACAACCTCACGGCCATTGTCACCGTAGCAGATGATGGCGGCTCATCGGGTCGCCTGCGCCAAAGCATGGGGATTCTGCCGCCTGGGGATATCCGCAACTGCCTGGCGGCTCTGTCTAACGATGAAGCCATGCTGACCCAGCTCTTTCAGTACCGCTTTCCGAACGGCGCCAGCGGGCTGGATGGCCATTCCTTTGGCAACCTGTTCATCTCCGCCCTGGCAGAGATCACCGGCAGCTTTGAGGAAGCCGTGGCCGAGTCCGGCCGGGTGCTTTCGGTTAGCGGCCGCGTGGTGCCTTCCACGCTTCATGACGTGCGTCTGGTCGCGGATGTCACCCTGCCTTATCGGGTGAACGAAGTGCGTGTGGAAGGAGAAAGCCAGATCCCCGAAAGCGCCGGCAGAGTGAGGCGCGTGTGGTTGGAGCCCAACAACCCCCAGGCTTTTCCCAGGGCGATCCAGGCGATCCTGGCTGCCGATCTGATCCTTATCGGCCCGGGCAGCCTGTACACCAGCATCCTGCCGAATCTGCTGGTGCCCGACATCGCCGCGGCGATCCGTTCGAGCCGGGCTCTGAAAATCTACATCTGCAATGTTGCCAGCCAGCCTGGCGAGACGGATGGATATGCCTGTGGGGATCATGTGCGCGCCCTGGAGGAACATGCCGGGAGCGACCTGTTTGAGCTGGTGGTGGCCAACCAAAGCTATGCGGGCCAGCTGCCAGATGGCATTCAATGGGTGCGCCTCGAGGATGATCTGGAGGCAGATTACGCCGTGTACCGCACCAGCCTGATTGATCCAGCGCGTCCCTGGCGGCATGACTCGGCCAAGTTGGCCCAGGTGCTGATGGACCTGCTGCAAGAGCGCACCGGTCCGTTGGTAGAATAGGTTCAGGGGCGGCCCTGCCGCCGGAGCAGAACCAAACAAGATATCTTAATTGGAGGTTGACATGACAGTAAAAATCGGAATCAATGGTTTTGGCCGTATTGGACGGCAAGTCCTCAAGGCAATAAAAGAGTACTACCCGGATGAACTCGAGGTTGTGGCGGTAAACGATTTGTTTGATGCCCACACCAACGCCCACCTGTTCAAATACGATTCCAACTACGGCATCTACAAGGGTTCTGTAGATGTCTCGGAGGGCGATTTGATCATTGATGGCGACAGAGTCAAGGTGTTCGCCGAGAAGGACCCGGGGGACCTGCCGTGGTCCGACCTGGGGGTGGAAATCGTCATTGAGTCCACCGGCATCTTCCGGGATGCAAAAGGCGACCCTGCTAAGGGCAAACCCGGCGCCAACGTGCATATCGAACGCGGCGGTGCCAGGAAGGTGATCATCTCAGCTCCCGCCAAAAATGAGGATCTCACCATCGTCCTGGGGGTCAACGAAAATAAGTATGATCCGGCCAGCCACCACATCGTTTCCAACGCATCCTGCACGACCAACTGCCTGGCGCCGGCTGCCAAGGTGGTGCACGACAGCTTCGGCATCGTGCGTGGGCTGATGACGACGATCCATTCTTACACCAACGACCAGCGCATCCTCGACCTGGCCCACAAGGATCTGCGCCGGGCGCGGGCTGCAGCTTTGAACATCATCCCCACGACCACGGGGGCGGCCAAAGCCCTTGCACTGGTCATCCCCGAGCTCAAGGGGAAATTCGACGGCTTCTCCCTGCGGGTGCCAACCGCGACGGTCTCCATCGTGGACTTCGTGGCCAACGTCGAGAAGTCGACCAGCCTGGAAGACCTGAACGCAGGCTTCAAGGCCGCCGCCGAAGGTCCGATGAAGGGTATTTTGGGCTACTCGGAAGAGCCCCTGGTCTCCATGGACTACAAGGGCGATCCCCGCTCGTCCATCGTCGATGGCCTTGCCAATATGGTGATGGACGGCAGTATGGTCAAGGTGGTAGCCTGGTACGACAATGAATGGGGGTATTCTGTTCGCACTGCCGA
>DASQQR010000320.1:0-9161 GCA_035643335.1 Anaerolineales bacterium | reverse complement strand
GTTTGCACGCCCAGGCGGTTCTGCATTTCGACGTTATTGCGAAACTTACGGATATCTTCGTCTTGGGAGAGAAGAAACAAATAACCACACTTGCGATAATCGATTGCCTGCCCGATTTCCTCTTCAAAGCGCTCGAACATGGGCAGGCTGGCTTGCGAGAGGCGCACATTGACCTCGGTGGCGAACTGGTAGCGAACTCCTCCGGCACAGCGCCCAGTGGCCTCCTGTCCGAAGAATTCGTCCTTTTCCAACAGGAGGATGTGCTTACAACCGCGTTGTGCCAGGTGGTAGGCGGTGCTGGCACCCATCACGCCCCCGCCGATGATTACGAAGTCTGCAGTTTTTGGAAGGGTCATGCTGTTATTCTTGTGTTGCTTGCGCTTTCCTCAATGTTACCCTCAGCGAAATTTCGCAACGCTACAGGAGCCTGTGCACACGGATTAGCGAACACCATGATTTTACCCTATCTCAAGGGAGGCCTTGGTTTTATATTGGCGCGCTAACGGTTTTATTGCATACGAGAGAGATATCCTGAATGTGCCAACAGGACGTAGGCCGCGCCTCAGAATAGTTTGCCCGAGGTGGATTTGTTCGGGTAAGGCTCGTGAACCTCTCGTTCTCCTGATTCCATAGCGACGTAGAACCCCAGGATAGCGAGCGCTAATAAACTCATTCCCCCGATAAAGATGGCTGTGGCTGCATTTCCAGGATCGAAGTCCCCCCAGGCGCGGGCTGCCCCGACCAGGATCAGCACGATCCCGATGAACTGGCTTTCCAGGAAGACCTTGGCTGCGCTCCAGCGCGGATCGCGCGCCAGGACCAGCCAACCCACGCCGGGCAGGGTGAAGAACCCGCCGACCACGCGGGCGGTCAAGGCTGAAAGCTGCCACGGCCAGAGCGGAATCATCAATTCTGGAATGGAGAAGAGCAGCAGTCCAACGAGAAGAATAACCGCACCGGCGATGCCCATCCCCCAGCGGACGAGCACGGGCACTTTTCTGTCATGCGGGTTAGCAATACTTGGGTCAGCGCGGCGGTTGCGAAGCCATACCCCAAAGATGATAAATGGGGTGGTAGCGTAGAGGCTTGCCCAGGCGAAGAAGGAGATATGGTCGTGGTGGAAGCGATCCCAATGTAGAGCGGTGGCTATTCCCATAAGTGCAGCGAAGCCGGTCACCGCCAGGAAACCGGCCGCGACTTGGTGCCACTGCCTGGCGCGTGCCACCCTGGCGAAGAAGTATAACCCGCCGATGTAGCCTGAGCCCATGAGCAAAGCGGTCATGGGGGGCTGGATGGTCCAGGCGAACAGCCTGTCGGTTTGGTCCGGCCAGATGTAGAGCATTGCCGAAGCAACAATTAAAAAAGGGATGATCAGCAGCCCTACCCAGCGGGTTTCTTTTTCGATCTGGTCATGGGATGAGGTGGATTCTTTTCGGTTACTCTTCGAATTCATTTTCAAATCCATTAGAAGTTTGGTTTGTGCGTTTGTGTCCCGACAGGAACCAGGTTTCCATGTCGCCTTTTCCCTTGATAGAAATACAACCGCGTTTCTCGCAAATGTAATCCGATTTGATCAGGTTGTAGGTGGCCGGCGTGATCTGGATTTTCCCGGCCACACCATGAGATTCCATCCGGCTGGCAACGTTGACCGCATCCCCCCAGATATCGTAAACGAACTTTTTATGGCCGATTACGCCGCCCACCACCGGTCCGGTATTGATCCCAATGCGAAATTGGACTTTATTGCCATTCCTCGACGGAAGGTTTTCAATGTAATCCTTCATCTCTAGAGCCATGTTCGCCAGCACGTGGGCGTGTTTCTCGCAAGGTCTGGGGACTCCAGCTGCGACCATGTAGTTGTCGCCGATAGTGCGAATTTTCTCTACACGATGTTTCTCCACCAAGGTGTCAAAATGGGAGAAGATCTCATTGAGTAGATCCACCATCTCGGTAGGCGACATCTCGGCTGTCAAGGGGGTAAATCCAACCAGATCGGCGAACAAGATGCTGACTTCTTCAAACTGGTCTGCGATGGTGCGGTTCTCATTTTTCAGAATGGGGGCGATCTCTTTGGGCAGGACGTTGAGCAGCAATCTCTCAGATTTATCCTCCTCAATCCGCAGCAGGCGGTAAGCTTCGTCTTTCTGGCTGATGAAGTAGTTAAGCGTGATGAAAACAATGCTTGAAACGGAGACGATGTTCATAACGAAGAAGCCAATAATCAGGGCCTCGGGAAGGTTGTTGCTGGTGCGGACAAACGGTTGGGCAAGGCCGCTGATGACCGCAATGATCAGGTATGCTAGCCACCAGCGAGTCGCGCGCCGGGAACCATAAAATGCGAGCGCGCCAAGCGGGCTGATCAAGGACCACAAGTTGACCGCGCTGGAGTTCATAAAGCCGCCCAGAGCGAGCATCTGCAGGTTGGGCAAGAGTAGCCCCATCAATAGCTGGCTGAACAGGATGGGGCGATGACGGTGGGTCAAACCAAAGATCACCAGGCTGGTGAATGTTACGATCGAGTAAAACAAGGAGATCGCCCCGGCCGCGGTTTCATTAAAGGCCATGTAGACCGTTCCCCACACCGCCGTTGCCGCAATGACCATCAGGCTGCCGGTTACGAGGAGGGTTTTTTGGAGGCGTGTATCATCGGAGTCGCCCGGCTCGATGCCCAGCATGGCGGCTCTAGAGAAAACTGTGTGGAAGAACTTCTTCACGGTCACTTTTTCAGATTAATTCGGACCAACCTACTCTCTTTATAGTCTATCCCAAATTCGGCGATTGTGCAAATAAAGCTGGATCTCTGGGAATCGCCGTGGAAAAAGGTAGATGTGGGGGGGTGGTGGCGGGCGTCGCTGCGCTTATGGCCCGCTCCAACAAACCCCCACCCCTTCTTACTGAGAAGTTACTCCGAAGCTTGCGAAAAAGCAACCAGCATTTATTCCCAAAAGGGATAAAATAGGGCACTCATCAGGTTTTAGGTACCTCTTTAGGATGTTCGGGCCAAAAAAGTTCTATCGCATTCCTTTTATACTCCTTCTCGCTTGGTTCTTCCTATCGCTGGCATGCAACTTCCCTATGCTCAATCCGCAAGCGCGGAAGAGCGGTGCGGAGGATCAGCGGGCAGGCAACGATCAGAACCCACCAGCGCTCCAGACGCTTGTGCCCGATTCCATGCAGACACCTTTGCCAGGATCCGGGGCCGCTCCCACAGCGACAATAGAGGAGCTTCCCAGCCCGAGTGAATCGCCGTTGGAAAGCCCTGATTCTTATGTATATCGAGCTCAATCCGGGGATACCTTGCTTGCAGTGGCCAACCGTTTTGGCGTTGAGACCGATCAGGTTATTTCGCAACAAGTCATCCCAGCGGAAGGCTATTTATCTCCAGGACAGGCGTTGATCATACCCAGGGTCCTGGGTGAGGTGCTGTCGAACGCCCCGCTGATGCCGGACAGCGAAGTGATCTATTCCCCCTCGAGCCTCGATTTTCAGATTGAGGCGTACATCCGCGAGATGGGCGGTTTCCTGAGTGATTATGAAGAGCAGGTGAATGGAGAGCCGCTGAGTGGGTCTCAAGTGGTGCGGCGCGTGGCAATGGAGACATCCACCAATCCCCGGCTGCTGCTGGCGTTCCTGGAGTACCGTTCGGGCTGGGTGTCCGGCCAGCCGGATGACGACGAGAAGCGCATCTACCCGATAGGTTTTTACGTTCCCGACTACCGGGGGCTTTACAAAGAACTTTCCTTAACCGCCAAGCAGCTGAATATCGGCTACTATGGTTGGCGACTAGGTACCCTCACGCAGCTCACCTTCCCCGATGGGAGCGCGCAGCGATTGAGTCCAGAATTGAACGCCGGGTCGGTCGCCGTCCAATTTTTGTTTTCGAAATTCTATAAACCCGGTCTGTGGGAAGAGGCCCTGTATGGGCCGCACAAATTCCTCCTGCTTTACCAGGAAATGTTCGGCGACCCCTGGGAGAGAGCTGAAACTGTTGGGCCCTTGCTAACCTCGGATATTTCGCAGCCCGAAATGGAGCTGCCCTTCGCACCCGGGGAGCGCTGGGGGTACACCGGCGGGCCACATAAATCCTGGAACACAGGCACCCCGCCAGGCGCGTTGGATTTTTCACCCGTCACCGGCGACCCGCCTTGTTCGGTTTCCAGCGCCTGGATCACCGCCCCGGCTTCCGGTGTGGTAGTACGGTCGGAATACGATCTGCTCACGTTGGACCTGGACGGGGACGGTTATGAACAAACCGGGTGGGTGCTGTTATTGCTGCACGTTGCCGACCGGGATCGGGTCCCGGCTGGCGCCCAGGTGCACGTCGATGACCGCCTTGGGCATCCTTCCTGTGAAGGAGGAAACGCTACTGGAACGCACGTGCATATCGCCCGCAAATATAATGGCGAGTGGATCCCAGCAGATGGGCCGTTGCCTTTCGTATTAAGCGGCTGGGAATTGCACGGCGGGTCCAAGTCGTACCAGGGCTACTTAATCAAGGGGGAGCAGATGATCGAGGCAAACTCTGGCGGGCCCCAATCCTCAGTGATCGTGCGTTAGCTAATCCCTAGAGTTCGGTGATTAAGCGATCCACCTCGCCCCAAACCTCCAGTTTGCGGCTGTGCTCTCCGGTCGCCGCAGCCAGATCCGGTGCCAGGGATGCTTTGACGCCCTCCTGGACTGCGGTTGCCCTCTCCCTGGTCTCTCGCCAGCTTACGTGGTGATTGGCGACAAACGCCGCCAATTCATAGGCTTGCTTAGCCGCACCGCGGTCAGCGAAAAATTCAGCAGTCGCACCTAGAGCCAGCAGAGCAATGCCGCCTTCATCCGCCTTTCTGGCGCGCTGCAATGCTTCCAGGAAGTGGGCGCGGGCTGCTTGATGGTCTCCAAGCCCGATCGCGGCCCTTCCCAGGCCGGTCAGGGCGTAGGACATGCCCCAATCGTGGTTCGCAAGGCGGGCATACTTCAGGCTGTCCTCAAAGTGATTGCCGGCATCGGGGAAATCATTTCGGGCTAAGGCGATATCACCCAGACCGCGATGATAAAAGATGGAATAGCTGCGGTCATTAAATTTGTCCAGGATCCTTTTGGCATGCTGATAGCAATTGCGAGCGGCATCGTTATCTCCCATCACGCGGCAGATTTCACCCGTCTCCCAAAGAGACCACGCCTCGTTGAACGAATCCCCCACCTCACGCGAGTAAGCCAGGCTCTGTTGGCGGGTTCGCCAGGCATGATCGACGTCGCTGTAACGCAGGGCTTCATAGCTTTCTTTCGATAGAGCGTGCGCAGCGGTTCGCTTATATCCTTTTTCTACATAGATCTGGCCCATCGTCTGGTAATAATGGAAGGCCGTCTCGGAGTCGCCTAATTGCAGATGGATATCGCCTATCTGCCAGTTAATGTCCGTGGCTACAGCCCAGTCCCCGACGGCCTGCAGCTTTTCCTGAGCTACACGCCAGTATTGGATGGCCTGTGGAAAGTTGTGCTGTAGGCGGCGAAGTTGGCCATAGGATCGCATTGTGTAACCGAATTCGCGCTCATCACCCAGCTCTTGAAAGATGTTTAAGGCTTCTTCGGTACACGATTCTATTTCTTGGCTGCCGGTTTGCGAATCGAATTTAAACTCCAATAACCGGGCGAATTGTCCCAATGCGAATGCCAACTCCCAGCGCATGTTTTTTTGGCGAAGATAGGACACCAGTTGGCGCAGGTGCTCGATTCCCTGGCGCAGGTCAATGATCCTGCCGTAAAGGTAGGCCAACAAAATTCCCCAAAAGCCCATGGCTTGCAGATCCTCGGGCGTCTCGGCTAGCGACCATGCCTGTTGGAGAGTCTCCTCTTCGGCTGGGATCAGCATGCCAAAAATCTCGAATCGTACCGGAAAAACGTTGCGGAAAAAGGCAGCTTGTGCGGTCAGTAACCGGGCAAGAACGCGGGGACTAGCAGATGCGTCGTGATCCTCTAGAGCTGACCTGGCTGAATGGAGCAATTGAAGGAGTTCAAAAGATCTCGCCCGGGCTTCGCAATAGCGGAAAAGCGGGGGCAGAATCGACCTGACCGCGGACTCCACCTGGCCCTGTTCGACAAGCCAGTGCCAGGCAACGCGAATGTTTTCGAATTCCTCGCCGACCGCATGAAAGGCTTGCTTCTGTCCCGGACCCTTCATGGCTTGCTCGACTTCATCCAAGAGGTTCAAATAATAGGCGCTGTGTTGCGTTCTGGCTTGGTACCATGCCGCCTCATCCTTGGCTAATTTCTCCTGGGCATATTGCCGCAGCAGCTCCTGTACCTGATAGTGACCCCCTGCTCCGTGTTGCAGCCAGGATTTGTTTACGAGGGACAGCAGCGTCCTCAAAGAAGTACCCGCCACCGCCTGAGCCGCCTGGCGCGTGAAACCGCCGCGGAAGACGCATAATTTCATGAAGGCCCGCTGTTGTTCCTCCCTCAAGAGTCTCCAGGAGTAATCGAAAACCGCCCGAACACTGCGCTGGCGCTCGGGGACATCCTGCATCTCGGTTTCCAGAAAGTCCAGGCTCTGGGCGATCTCGCCGGCGATTTCATCGAAGGACAATACTTCCGTCCAGCCAGCTGCCAGTACCAGGGCCAGGGGCATTCCTTGAACCAACTGGCAGATGCGCATAACGGCGGGAATGTCCTTTGGTTCCGGTTTAAAATCGGGATGCAGCGTGCGGACGCTCTGAATCAGCAGCTTGACGGCCGCGTATTCCAGGACATCGGCCGACCCTGGCTCCTGTGGGTAAGGCATGCCGCCTATCTGGTAAAGGGTTTCGCCGGTGAGACCCAGGCGCTCGCGGGATGTAGCCAGGATCTTGACCTCGGGTGTGGCTTGCAGAATTTGGGCCAATAATCCCGCCCCCTCCAATAAATGTTCAAAGTTGTCCACGAGCAGAAGCATCTGCTTGCCGCGCAGGTAGTCAAGCAATTGTTGCTCCGGATTCTCATCTTCGTAGAATTGAAAGCCAATACTCTCGGCCAGGGCAAAGACGATATTCTTGGCCGAATTGAGCGGCGCCATAGGGACAAAATAGATCCCGTCTACAAACATGTCTATGAGGAGCCGGACTGACTCTATGGCCAGGCGCGTCTTCCCTATGCCGCCGGGACCTGAAATGGTGACCAGGCGATGGCCGGGTTCGTCCAGGAGGAGTCGTTTGATGTCGGCCAATTCCTTCTCCCGCCCGATAAAGGGGCTCACCTGAAAAGGGAGGTTGTGGCGCATCCGGCTGCCTGAGCCCAGCGGTGAAGAATCTTTTGACGGCAGACCCGCTTTTGCACCGGATGAGTCCGGCATCGGAAACTGCTTCGTCCGGATTGCCTGGTATAACGCGGTGGTCTCTTCATCGGGTGCCAGGCGGAGCTCCTCTTCGAGGATGCGCACGCATTCTTGGTACTGGCGCAGTGCAGCCGCCTGCTGTCCAGACCAGGCATATAGTCTCATGAGCTGGCGGTGGGCTGGCTCGTGCAAGATATCCAGGCCCAACCAGCGCCGGGCGGGCTGGATAGCGCCTTCGTACTCACCCTGAATGGTTAGTAATCGAATCAAGTGCTGCAAAGCTTCGGCCAGCGAACGGCGCAGGTTTTCACTTTGAAAGAATTGCCACTCATCGAATTCTGGACTGTCCGGCAAGCTAAATCCGGCCATGAAATCCCCACTGTAGACGGAAACTGCCTGGCTCAATTCGACCGAACATACAGTCATGGATGGCGAAGCAATTACGCCGTTCCCCTCCGGGAGTTGATCCAGAACCTCTTCCAACCTGGTCTGGTAATCCTCAATATCCAGATAAAACCCGGCCTCTCGTTGAAGCCCTATCTGCTCATTAATGGTGGAGAATTCTACCTCTCCCAGGGCTTTCTTGAGCCGCGAGAGCTCGCGACGTAGATTGGCGCGGGCCGAGGATTGGTCGTTTTCCGGCCAAAACATGGTCGCCAACGCATCGCGACTGTGAGCTTGCCCCGTTGCGGCGAGATAGGCCAGCAATGCCATGGATTTCCGGCGGGGAATATGAATGATTTCTCCTTCCCGCTCTATCCTGGGAGCTCCGAACAAGAACAGGCGAAGTTGCGGCATGGATGAATTTTACCTTAATTGGGGCTTGGGATTTTCGGACGGGACGCGAACCGGGACGCTTATCGAGATGTTGCGGAGACGGCTGGTCTCTATACTGTCAGTAACATGATGAGCCCGAATGTTTGCAGCCGCTAAAGCGATCCGAAAGGAGAAAGAGGATGTATCCAACAGCGATGCTTAATTCGTCCAGCCAATCTTCGTGGCATCAGCCGGAGGGCAGTTCAGATCTGGTAAGCCAGGCAGTACTCATGTACAGTGCAATAATCTTGAAGGGAAAACTGAAGCGAGCGCTAAGTTTTCTGACGCGGAGATCCATCCGTCTGGTTGATCTGGGAACTGTCATGTCTTCCATGCGCATGAGAAACCAGCATTATGCCGGGTTGGAGAGCGTAAAAATAGACTCGATCAAGGGCAGCGAGGGGAAGGTTGGTGATTTCGATAATGCCTTCAATCCGGTGCACGAACGTACGCGCGGTAGGTGGTTGAGCGTCGCCAGGGCCCGGTTGGCTGGCGAGGAGCTGCCTCCAGTGGAGCTGATCCAGGTCGATCAGATTTATTTCGTGCGCGATGGTCATCACCGCATCTCTGTGGCAAAGGCGCTTGGAGAGAAGTACGTCGACGCCGAGGTGATCAAATGGGAGGTACAACCCCCGGATCTGAAGAAGCAATTATCCTTTGCCACTCCAGAAATCAGACTCGCTGGGCAGTGCCTATAGGAGGTGGTCTGATTTATCCGTTTACCCAACGGGGCCTTGAGCCCGACGCGGACCAGCGCGGAGGGCCGCGGAAGGAAAAGTAAAACGCCGCTTCTCTATAATGGGGAAGCGGCGTTCATAATTCAAAAAACGCTAATCTTCAGGCAGCCTGCCGGTGAAGCCTGGGCCGGAACTTATAACCGTAGACCAACAAACCGCGCTCGTCGCCATCGGAGCGCAGGCGGCGGGTGACCATTTCCACCGGGGTGCCAATTTCGATTTCCTCCCCGGCAGTATCGGTCAGCTGGGCCGTAACCAGGGGGCCTTCCTCCAGCTTGATCAATGCCACGGTGTAAGGAGCGTTTTCCTCGTAG
>DASQQR010000319.1:0-4311 GCA_035643335.1 Anaerolineales bacterium | reverse complement strand
AATTGAAGCATGCCCTCACTTCCGCCCGAGATCTCTTCATCCCCAATCTTGTGCTCACTCAGATCAAGAGAAACGGTGCCTGGATTGTAGATTTCGATCCACTCGTCCTCGGGGTCGTCATCAGCAGGGTAGTAATGAACTTCACTGATTAATATTGGCGAATTATTCGGAGTGGGCGTTGGCGTATTCGTCTCGACCGGAGGCGGTGTTAGTGTTGGGGTGAAGGTATCGGTGTGCGCAGGACTAGAAATGAGGGTCGGGGTGCGGCTTGGCGTAATGGTAGGCACTAACGTAGGCGTTTGACTCGGGCTGGGAGTGAAGGAAGGAACCGACGTAGGTGTGGCTCCAGGTACGCAGGTATTCGTCACGGTCGATGTACGGGTTGGCGATGCGGTTATGACCGGCGTCGAAGTTTTGGTGTGTGTATAAGAAGGAGTTGGCGAAGGACTGGGAGAAGAAGTCCTTGAGGCAGTTGGCGTTCTTGTGCGAGTAGGGGAAGGGGTCGGGCTCGGCGCGCTGGTGGAAGGAGAAAGGCGTACATGCCCTGGATCAGGATTTGCCTGATCTATCCAATCGGCGGCACTATCCGCATCTTGATTCGCAGGTCTGCGTTCCAGCGAGTGCCCCTCGATCACGGTTGCCAGTGAAGGATCAAAAGCAAACTTCGAGGTGCCCCAAGAAACCGCATCCATCAAATGGTCGCCAGAATCCAGTAGAAGAACTTCGTCTCCGCTATTGCTGAAATTGACGCTCCCGGTTCCCCAGACGGCGTATCGAAGCATGTCGGGGACGGAATCATCCGTATCAACAATCTCCCAATCCGGCTTGTAGCCGTACACACTCTCAAAAATCGAAGAGCGATTCGCCACCACGACCGCTGCGCCAGAATCAATCAAGGCGCCGGAGGGGAAAGACAGCATACCTTCTCCGCCGCCCCTGGTTTCTTCGTCTCCGACCCTCAGGCAGGCCAGGTTGACTGCGCGATTGCTGGGGTTATAGACCTCGAACCATTCACCAGAGGGGTCAGTCCCGCTGATGGGATCGTAGAGCACTTCAGAAATGAGTACTTTCGTGGAGCCGCAAGGTAGAGGTGTTCTGGTCGGAGTTGGTGTAGCCGTCCCGGTTGAGGTTGGCGTGGCTGTATGGGTCGGTGTTGGCTGCTGCAAATCAACCTCTCCAGGCGAGGGGTCTGGTTGGTCGCGCCAGTCGAGAGCCGTATCGGTATCCACATCGGCCGGTTTTCGTTCAAGAGAGTGGCCTTCGATCACCTTAGAAATAGCAGGGTCGAAGGCAATGGCAGAAGCCGCCCAGGATGCCATATCTACAACCTGATCATCTCCGTCCAGAATTAGCACTTCATCGCCAACGTTACTCAAATTCACGGTACCACTGGCCCAGTCCACATACTTTTGCATATCCGGAACTACTAGGTCCGAATCTACCATTTCATAATCCGGGTTGTAACCATAGGCGACCAGGAAAGAAGCAGCCTGGTTAGCGACGACGATGATACCGCGGGGTTCGAGCGTTGCAGCCCGGGGGAATATCAGCATGCCTTCCCCTTGACCGGGCGTTTCCTCATCACCGATTTTCACACAGGCCAAGTTGACAGATGAGTCGCTCGGGTTATATATTTCAACCCATTCGCCTTCAGGATCACTATCACCCAGTGGATCATAAAGAATTTCGGTTAGCAGCAGTGGCGCCTGGCCGCAAGGGGCGGGAGTCTCTGTCGGCGTTGAGGACGAGGTGGGAGTGGCAGTAGCGGTTTCCGTGGGCGTCAGTGTGGGCCAGGACAAGTCGACTTGTCCTGGGGAGGGCCTGCGCTGCATCTTCCAGTCTTGAGCTGAGTCACGATCGTTGTCAGCTGGCTTGCGCTCCAAGGAATATCCCTCAGGAACCCGAGGAACTGGTGGATCAAAGGCAAATGTGGAGCTACCCCAAGAGACGGCGTCGACGACTTTGTCTTCAGCGTTAAGCAACAAGACTTCGTCGCCATTATCAGTCAATTCGACGCTGTAGGTTGACCAGCTGACATACTTCGCCAAATCCGGCACATCCGGGCGGGATTCGATCATTTCATAATCGGGGGCGAAGCCGTTGGCCGCAATGAATTGCTCAGCCCGATTTGCCACCACGATTATCTGCTGTGGAGCAATCGCAGCGCCATTCGGGAACCTCAGCATGCCCTCGTGGTCCCCTGGAAGCTCCGCATCACCAACTTTGAACTGACTGAGGTCAAAGGATTCGTCTGCTGGATTATATAATTCAATCCATTCGCCGGCCGGCTCGTCCGCAACTGGGTCGTAGAGCACCTCGCTAATTAGCGGTCCCTCGAACTGGCGGGGAAATTCCAACATAACCAGCGGCAGGTAGAGCCAATGCTGTGATACGGGCAGGGACGTGATGGCGGCGCATAACAGCGAGCAGGTAATGACTGCGAACCATAGAGTGCGCAAAAAAGCTCTTCGGGAATGATCAGGATGCATTCTGGGCCCTCCTCCATGAACGATTATGTAGATATTCTTAAGGGAATGCGAGTCCCATCCTTGCGTTCAAGCTTGATCACCCATTCTTTCTGATCACCGGAAGGAAGACACCCTCGTCAAAGTCCCCAAACCATGCTAAAAGCGGATCATGATCGGAGCTGCGGATAAAATTCGTCTCCTGTCTGCTATATGGTTCGGCGTAATCGGCATTGAAATGAACCGGCGTGATGAAGAGGAACTGGTCGTGAAGCGATCCGCTTATAAGAATATGATCCAGCACTTGAGAGACACCCTGGTAAATATAGGTATAGCGCTGCGCAGGGGACGTATGTGCGACCAAATTCTCCAAACCTGCTGCCTCCAAGTACGCTAAGGATTGGGAGCCGGGATAGTCGTTTAAATCTCCCAGGACGATCACTCTCGCTCCGGGCACAGACTGGGATATTGCCCGGACCCATGAGGCGATAAATTTGGCCTGTTCAAGCCGCCTTGGGAACGTGTACTGGAGCTCATCCGTGTCTTCCGATCGAGACTTCCAGTGGTTCACAATAACCCAGATGTCCGAGGCATCCAACCCACAGGTTCCGTAGACCTGCAGGTGCACAACCAAAGGCGGGCGAGAGAACAAGCGGTTTCCGTCCAGCAAACCGTCCGCATCGCTGTCGCAAGTAATCTGATTTTGGGGATTGACTACCTCGCCACCGCCATCGGGTCCCAGGCCATCTACCAGGCTCGTACAGCCCTGTATTTGATAGGCATCTAAGACCCGGGAACGGTCTTTACGGTATAGCAAAGCCACATCGATGCCGCGCTGATCGGGTCCGTCTTGCCAGACGAAGTCATATTCGGCGCCGATCTCAGCTCTCGCAATCAAATCTCCTAAAACGACCTCATTCTCGACTTCCTGGACGGCGATGAGGGCCGGCTCACCTACTCCCGCATGGATGCTATTGGCCAGTTTACGGAGACGGCGCAAGTACTCACTTCCCGAGAGCACGGAATCCTGGGTGTAGGGATCGTCCACCGTGTCAAACAAGTTTTCCAAATTAAAGGAGGCAACCGTCAATCCGCAGGGCAAATTAACGGGGGTTATGACGAGCTCTTTGGGAACTGTATCGGGTGGCTGGGTTAACTGTAACCGGTAAAGACCATAGGTATACTCCAGAACCCCATCCAGGGAGACCACCCGGTCGCCCACATTTGCCTCGGGCGTGATTTCATAGAGACCGCCATCATCTACACAGATGATCTCTCCCTGGCCGGCAGGATCGTTCTGAAAAACTCGTTCGATGTCCAGGCCTGTGCTTATTACCCAGGTTTCATCGCGGCTGTTGGTAGGCCCTACGACCAGGGCCTCATTAACAGCGACATGCATGCCTTCCAGGGATTCGAAGTAGTCCCTGGCCTGGTCATCGTTTTGGGGCGGATCAAGCGCTATGGGGTCGGGAAGTGAGTGGCCCGAAGAAAGCACGGATATCCTATCCGGTTGGGCATAGATCTCGGTCATAGCGTAATATTCCTGAATCTGTCCAGTTACCTCGACGAAATCGCCTGCGGCGACAACATCTGTCCGAGTAGAGATGTAAACGAAGAGGCCATCGGAAGTGCTCGTATCGCTATCGCAGTTCTGTTGCTGGATAAAGAAACCTCGCTTGGAGGTCTCATCGAAATCAGCAAAAACCACCCCACGGACGCGCAGCGTCTGCCCGAGGTAGGGAGAGGTGAAAGCATTACCCTGGATTTCACAAATCGGAACCAAGGGATCGAGATCCGCCCCAGCCGAACTGGCCCGTCCAGCCAGGCAAAACAAAAAGGCAAAGAT
>DASQQR010000318.1:0-4150 GCA_035643335.1 Anaerolineales bacterium | reverse complement strand
CCTTATTTGGCTACAACGGCAACCCATCCCTGACCGAAGTGATCGCTTATCTTGTATATTTTGCTGCTATCTTCCTGGGCCTGCGGCGCAGATCGAGCAGCGTGCCGGCCGTACAAGAGGCGTAAAGGTCCTGGGAAACTGGGTGGACGCGGACCCGGATGCGAGGTTTTGTCTTAAAATATAAGGGTAATTCCTTAGTCTCGCAGGAGGAACCATGTCTAACCCAAGGAACCCGCTACCGCTCCCTCCACACTTTGACCCAGGCAAGATCGGGGAAGTGTGGAGAGTCCCCTATGAAGAACGCGCCTTGCAGGCTAGCCAGTGGAGGAATGAACACAACCTGGCCCCGGCGTCCGAAGACGATCACAAAATCGCGCTTTTTGCCGTCGACGTTCAGAACACTTTTTGCCTTCCAGAGTTCGAGCTATACGTGGCCGGACGGTCTGGGACGGGCGCCATCGACGATACCCGCCGGCTGGTGGAGTTTATTTATCGCAATCTCGGCGTGATCAGCTATGTCTCGGCCACTATGGACACTCATCAAGCGATGCAGATCTTCCACAGCATCTTTTTGGTCAACGACAGAGGCGAACATCCGGATCCCCTTACGATCGTTTCTGCGGACGACATCCATACAGGTCGTTGGAAATTCAACCGCGCTATTGCCGAGAGCTTGAACATCGATCCGGAGTACGGTCAGCGGCACCTCGAGCATTATGTCGATGAACTGGCCAAGCGGAAAAAGTACGAGCTGACTATCTGGCCGTATCATTCTATGCTGGGTGGCATTGGCCACGCGCTGGTCTCCGCATTTGAGGAAGCCCTGTTCTTTTATACTATCGCGCGTTACAGCCAGCCCGAGTTCATCATCAAAGCTCGCAACCCGCTGACAGAGCACTACTCTGCGCTGGGTCCGGAAATTTTGACCGGGCCGGATGGGAGGCAAATCGGCGAGAAAAACGATAAGATCCTCAACAAGCTTCAAGAAGTGGACGCAGTCATCATCGCGGGCCAGGCCAAGAGCCACTGTGTAGCCTGGACCGTTGAGGATCTGCTGGCCGGCATCTGGAAAATCGACGAAAACCTTGCGGAGAAGGTTTACCTGTTAGAGGATTGCAGCTCTCCAGTGGTCGTGCCTGAGGTGGTTGATTATACCGAGCAGGCGGACGCGGGCTACCAGCGCTTTTCCAACGCGGGGATGCATATCGTTCGTTCAACTGAGCCGATCGAGAGCTGGCCAGGTATCAAAATGTTCGAACAGGCCTAAAGGGACGGATGTGGGGGTTGGGGCGTGCTCCGCACGCCCCAACCCCCACATCCAGTTCCTGAAAAATTTCTCTTTGCAGCAGTTAGAGAGCATGGTATAATTCTTCCTCGCCGCCTCTGGCGGCTTTATTTTGCCTGCCATCATATTGAGAGCCGATAAAGGTATTAGCCATGAACGAACTACTGAAATCTGTTGAAGCGCCAGAAAACTCCAATATACCGGATGTCCGCCCGGGCGACATGGTGAGCGTCTTTTTGCGGGTTATCGAAGGTGCCAACGAGCGCATCCAGGAATTCCGCGGCACGGTTATTCGCATTCGCAGCAGCGGTAACAACGCCAACTTCACGGTGCGTCGCATCGCCAGCAACGGCATCGGCGTTGAGCGCACCTTTCTGCTACGCTCGCCACGCATCGATCGAGTCGTGGTGCATCGACGTGCGCATGTACGTCGCTCCAAACTATACTTCCTGCGCGAACGCACGGGCAAGCGCGCCCGCCTTAAGCAAAAATTCAATCGATAAAATTGATAATTTCTGGTTTAATTGGGTGCAGCCCCGAGCCTGGGACTGCACCTTTTTCTATCTTCCGGTGATATCATGCCACCACCATTAATCGGCGTCACAACATGGCGCACTTCCACCAACTCTGGAACCTCCTGGATTTCGATCGCGGAGGCATATGTACAAGCGATATCCGAAGCAGGGGCCTGCCCGGTAGCGATTCCAGTGGGCTTGCCCGCGGAGAGACTCGCAGCTCTATTGGCGAAACTGGATGGCGTGCTCTTCACCGGGGGTGGTGACCTGAACCCGCGGACCTATGGAGGGGAATCGCTTCCTGGTCTGAAGGAGGTGGATGACGACCGGGATCGGCTTGAGCTGCACCTCTTACACAAGGTCCTCGAATACGGACTTCCATTCCTGGGAATCTGCCGGGGCATACAGGTCGTCAATGTTGGATTAGGGGGGAGGCTATATACAGACATTCCCAGCCAGTATCCTGGAGCCATCCAGCATGATTTCCATTCCGACTGGCCACGGGATTACCTGGCACACGAGATACAAATCCGGCCAGGTAGCCGCTTGAGGCACATCCTGGGCGAATCGAGTCTTCAAGTGAACAGCTTGCACCATCAGGGCATTCGCCAATTGGCACCGGGCCTCCTGGCCACCGCGCGGGCGCCTGATGAACTGATAGAAGCCGTCGAGCTCAGCGATCACTCATTCGGGTTGGCGGTGCAATGGCATCCTGAGTGCTTGACAGATCATAAGCCGATGCGAAATCTATTTCGAGCGTTCGTAGAGCATACCGAGAAGAAACGCGGAAAATGAGATCTTCTGCTCATCGCGCCCCCATCGGACTCTTCGACTCGGGGGTCGGCGGCATATCGGTCTTGAGAGCAATCCGCCGGAACCAACCCCACGAAGAACTGCTTTACCTGGCTGACCAGGCCCACGTGCCATATGGCTCCCGACCTGTGGAGGAGGTACGCTCATTTTCCGAACAAATCACGCGCTACTTGCTGGCACAGGGAGCCAAGATGATCGTGGTGGCGTGCAACACGGCATCAGCGGCAGCCCTACACTACTTGCGCCAAGAGTTCCCTGAGGTGCCATTTGTGGGGATGGAACCGGCAGTGAAACCGGCCGCCGAGCGCACCCAGACTGGCGTGGTAGGTGTACTGGCCACGCCGGCTACATTTCAAGGTGCGCTGTACGCCTCCGTAATCGAGCGTTTTGCAAATGGTGTGACCGTACTGCAGCACACGTGCCCTGGCCTGGTAGGCCAAATTGAGGCCGGACATTTAGAGGATTTCGAAACGCGGGCCGTGCTGGAGGAAGCTTTGCATCCCATGCTGAGCCAAGGCATCGACACGGTGGTGCTGGGATGCACGCACTATCCCTTTGTGATCCCTATCATTCAGGATATCGTCGGCCCAAAAGTGCGCGTCATTGATCCGGCGCCGGCGATCGCCCAGCAGGTAGGGCGCTTGCTGGATCGGGCCGAACTGCGCGCCCGAGAAGGCAGAATGGGTAAGGTGCGCGTCCTTACCACAGGCGACCCGCTTCGTCTGGGGGAGCTGATCAACGAATTCTTGGGAGAGGCGGCTGAGATCGAGCACGTGGCGTGGAGAGATGGTTATCTGACGCCATCCCTAAACCACTCCTCCCCCAGCGGCGGCCACTCATCGCTTTGATCCGCCCGTTCTTTCCAATTACGCTTACCGCTCCAGCTTTCTATGGAAATGGCATACACCGATGTTCGCTGAAGCTCCTTGTCAGTGATCGGGCGGTAGTGCTCGCCGGGGACCATCTCCGGGAAGTATTTGCGGATTAACCCGTACAGGGCCAGGCGTCTTTCCTGAGGGTCCTCCAGCACCCGGATCTTCCCAAAAGCGATGACGCTTTCGTACTGAAAGCTGAATTCAAGGGCTACATTAGAAGGCAACAGTTTCCCGGCTTCAAAGGCCTCAAAACACACCTGCGGGTGGCGCTCGGTGTTGGCGCGCACCCGCCCAACGATGTTGGAGTGGAAGTAGATCTCGTTTCGCTCGGGATCATACCAGAAGTTTGTTGGGGTGACGAAGGGCTGCTCATCCCAGCGTGTGGCAACGTGCCCAATCTGAGCGCGACCCAAAAACTCTTTGATCCAATTATCGTCCTGAGCATATTCACGTCGCCTTTGGGCATTCGCGGGGGTCTCATCCAGATTGTAATCTTTTGGCATGAGCTAGATAATCCCTCATCTCTGGTCAGCCGGGCGAACACCCAGATCCGATGGAGGCACTCGCAGATCCTGGAAATTCTCAAACGAAAGATCGCGAAACGACAAATGCCGGATTTTGCGCAGGTTTTCGAATAGAACGGTGTAGCTTTCGGGGATACG
>DASQQR010000317.1:0-5153 GCA_035643335.1 Anaerolineales bacterium | reverse complement strand
CTACCGTCACGGCGCTGTCGCTTCCACTCTATAGCTCTTTAGAGGTTACGTCAATAGGCCTAAAGTAATATTGTGGAAGAATGGAAGAATGGAAGAGTGGAAGGCTGGGAGATCGATGGCAGCCGAGCAACCGGGGGATTTTGAGCTTTTTCCGGGGTAAAAACGAATGGAAACGAATCACGTCCCTTTTCCTTTGACAAACCTCCTCACCCATGTTAAACTCAGGTAGCTGTCGGACGGCAACGCTCTCCAACGAGGGCGTTTTTTAGCGTTCAGGCTTTTCCTTATGCGAACGGTTGAGTGGGATTACACCCAGGGACAGATGCGCATGATCGACCAGCGCCTGCTGCCGGGAAGATTCGAGATCGTCGCCTATGACGATTATCGCCGGGTGGCGGAAGCGATCCGGGCCATGGTGGTGCGCGGCGCCCCGGCCATTGGAGCTACAGCCGCGTTTGGTCTGGCATTGGCGGCCCAAACCTCGCGGGCTGGGGATCTTACCGCACTGCGGGCGGAATTAAAGGACGCGGCTGAGACTCTTCAGGAAGCCCGGCCTACGGCGGCCAACCTGTCGTGGGCCCTTAAGCGCGTTTTGAAGGTGGCGATGGAGGCTTCGGGGAGCGTAGAAGATTTAAAGGAGGCCGTGTTGTCCGAAGCCCAACGCATCGCAGATGAGGATGTGGCCTTAAACCAGCGCATGGCGCGGCACGGTGCAGGGCTGATCGATGATGGGGATACCGTCATCCACCATTGCAACACCGGCGCGCTGGCCACCGTGGACTGGGGTACGGCGTTGGGCGTCATTCGCATGGCCAACGAGATGGGCAAGCATGTCCATGTGCTAGTCGACGAGACGCGGCCGCGCCTTCAGGGGGTCCGCTTGACCGCCTGGGAGCTGGAGCAGTACGGCATCCCCTACGAGATCATCAGCGATAACGCGGCAGGTTATTTCCTGCGTTCGGGCCAGGTCCAAAAGGTTTTCGTGGGCGCTGACCGCGTGGCTGCTAACGGGGACGTGGCCAACAAGATTGGTACCTACATGCTGGCCCTGGCGGCGAGCGATAACGGTGTCCCTTTTTACCCGGTGGTACCCACCTCGACGGTGGACCTGGCGTTGGCGGATGGGTCTTTGATCCCGATTGAAGAGCGTAACCCCCGGGAGGTGCTGGCAATCGAAGTGGATGGGGAGAGCGTTGCTCCGAAGGGGGCCCAGGCGCGCAACCCGGCCTTTGATGTGACGCCGAACCGCCTGGTGAGCGCCATCATCACCGAAAATGGCATTGTTTACCCACCCTTCGGAGCCAATCTGCCCAGGGCCGTTTTACCAGCTAAGTCGTGACGCCTGACGACAGTATCCAGACCATAAACTTTCAAAGCCAAACTACGCCATGAACATTTTACTTACCGGCTCGATCGCTTATGACTACCTGATGTCTTTCCCCGGTTATTTCCGGGACTATATCTTACCTGACCGGTTGGACTCGATCAGCTTATCTTTCCTGGTGGAGAGCATGGTGAGACGGCGAGGAGGGACGGCGCCGAATATTGCTTATACCCTGGCACTCTTGGGCGAGCGTTCCCGCATCCTGGCCACCGTAGGAGAAGACTTCGAAGAATATCGTTCGTGGTTGGAAACTCACGGGGTGGATACCTCGGCAATCCGGGTGATTCCAGGTGAATATACCGCCTCTTTCTTCGCCAACACGGATCGCTCCAATGCACAGATCGCCAGCTTCTATCCCGGGGCCATGGCTCATGCTGGGGATTTCTCCTTGCAGCAGCTAAATGGCGATCAGCCGGATCTGGTGATGATCTCTCCCAACGATCCCAGAGCCATGATCCGCTACGTAGAGGAATGCCAAGAGCTGGGCATCCCTTATCTGTATGATCCCAGCCAACAGATCCCGCGTCTGGATGGGGATGATCTGCGGGTTGGAGTGGAGGCTGCCCTGGCCCTTTTCGTCAACGACTACGAGCTGGGCATGGTCGAGAAAAGGACTGGCATGGACCTGGCGGATGTTCTCGACGGAAGCCATTTTACCGTGGTTACGCGCGGCGAATACGGAGCGACGATCTACGCTGAGGGTGGGGAGACATCGATCCCGGCAGTGGCGCCCAAGGCCATCGTCGATCCGACCGGAGTGGGGGACGCTTTTCGGGGAGGTTTCCTAAAGGGATTCAGCCGGGGTTGGGAGTGGGAGATTTGCGGGCGGCTGGGCGCGCTGGCGGCCACTTACTGCCTGGAGCAGGAGGGACCGCAAGGCCATACATACACGCGCGCCGAGTTTGTGACCCGCTACCGGAGCCACTTCGATGATGGTGGGATATTGGATGAGCTGCTTGGGGATTGAAACCACGGACAATAAGCGGGTTATGGATTAAATGTGCGCCGACGCAGATTGAATCGATATCCTGTATATATTGGCGCATAAATTTACTTATAGGGAGCTTTTGATGGACAAATATGACGTGAAAGACACAAAACTGGCCGAAGGAGGTCGCCGGCGGATCGATTGGGCCGGGCGGGAGATGCCCGTGTTGAGCCTGATTCGGGAGCGGTTTGCAAAGGAACGACCCTTGAAAGGGATGCGCATTGCCGCCTGCCTGCACGTGACCACAGAAACCGCCAATCTGATGCACACCTTGCAAGAGGGGGGCGCAGAGGTGGTGTTAACCGCTTCAAACCCCCTATCCACCCAGGATGACGTAGCAGCGGCATTGGTGTCCCATTTCGAGATCCCGGTGTTCGCCATCAAGGGTGAGGATAACGTCACCTACTATAAGCACATCCATGCAGCGCTGGATCACAAGCCTCACATGACCATGGATGACGGGGCTGACCTGGTGAGCACCTTGCACAAGGACCGACGCGAATTGTTGGACGGCGTGCTGGGCGGCACCGAAGAGACCACAACCGGAGTAATCCGCCTGAGAGCCATGGCAGCGGATGGAGCCCTGATGTTCCCCATCGTCGCCGTGAACGATGCCATGACCAAGCACTTTTTCGACAACCGCTACGGCACCGGGCAATCCACTATTGACGGAATCGTGCGCGCCACTAACATCCTGCTGGCGGGCAAAAACTTCGTGGTGGCCGGCTATGGCTGGTGCGGGCGCGGTCTGGCAATGCGAGCACGCGGCATGGGCGCCAACGTGATTGTCACCGAAGTCGATCCCTTGCCCGCCCTCGAAGCGGTCATGGATGGTTTCCGCGTCATGCCCATGGCCGAAGCCGCACGAATCGGCGATATCTTCGTAACCCTCACGGGCGACATCAACGTCGTCGATCGCCGGCATTTCGAGGTGATGAAAGACGGGGCTATCGTGGCCAATTCGGGCCATTTTAACGTGGAGATCAATATCCCGGCGCTGGAGGACATGGCGATCGAGAAGCGCCTGGTACGGCCCTTCGTAGAGCAGTACGAGCTGGTGGATGGACGCCGGGTTCACTTGTTAGGGGAGGGCCGCCTGATCAACCTGGCGGCCGCGGAGGGACACCCGGCCAGCGTCATGGACATGTCCTTTGCCAACCAGGCTTTGAGCCTGGAGTACATGGTCCGGAATGGCGATCAGCTGACGAAGAAGGTCCACAGCGTGCCGGAGGCGATCGATAAAGAAATCGCTTCGCTCAAATTGGCGGCCATGGGAGTTAAGATCGACGTGCTTACCCGCGAACAGGAAAAATACTTGCATTCCTGGGAAGAAGGGACCTAAAGCCAAGCAGAAAGCTACCTACGGTTCTATCACCACCTTGAGGCCCTCCCGCTGGACGGCCGTGTCAATGGCTTTCCGGTAATCCGTTAACGGATACCGGTGGGTAATCAGGCTGGCGACGTCGATCTTGCCGCTTTCGACCAGCTGGATGGCGCGGGGATAGGTGTGTTTCATGCGGCGGCAGAGTTTTATGGTCAGGCCCTTGCGGCGGGCAGTCGAGGCACGGAAGCTGGTGCGGTCATCCGCCGGGATGCCCGCCAGCACCACCCGCGCTCCCGGGCGAGCACTCTCAATGGCAGACTCGACCGCCGCGTTTTCGCCGGCGGCTTCGATGCACACATCCAAGCCCTCGTTATGGGTCAGTGCCAGAATCTGCGCGCTTTCGAGCCCGTTTTGCGCCCGGATAACATGGGTGGCTCCGAATTCTCTGGCTGCCTCCAGGCGGTGGGGAAGGATTTCGGTGGCGATGATTTGGGAGGCCCCCATGACGCGCAGCAGCTGAATGGCCAGAAGGCCGATGGGGCCGCACCCGAATACCCCGGCGCTCAGGCCGATGTGCGCTTTGGCGAGGTCGACAGCGTGCAGCGCCACCCCTAACGGTTCCAGCAGCGCTCCCTCCGCCGGTGTGACTGAGTCCGGCAGGGTGAAGAGGTGCTCTTCCGGCCAGGCCATTTGTCCCCGCAAGCCCCCATCTTGCTCGCCATGACCGGCGAATTTCACCGAGGGGCAGAGATTGGGGTATCCTTGCCGGCAGGATCTACACTGCCCGCAAGGGATAGCGGGGTCGATGGCGACCTGTTCGTCTTGGCGTTCGCCGGTCAAGATCTGGCCGGCCAGTTCATGGCCCAAAACCAGCGGCTTGGAGATGAGTGCGTCGCCGATGCCACCTTCACTGAACCAATGGAGATCCGAGCCACATATGCCCACAGCTCGCACCCGGATTAATGCTTCGTGCGGATCGGGTATGGGGGGCGGTTCTTCGTGCAGTCTCAGTTCTCCGGCTCCGTGCAGTCTCAATACGAGGTTCATGGTTTCCATGTACGGGTAATCGGCGAGCAAAGCGGTGCAGCAATTTGTAAGTTTTACCATTGAATCTGGCTTTGGGTAAGGGTGGAATCTGGATTTTGTTATCGATAACGTTAGCGATAACAAAACTGGCTCGACAGTTGCACTGTCGGACCAACGGTGGAAGGGCGAAAAAGGGGTCTTCGGGCACAAAATGAGCGCCTTGACACTTAAATATGCCCTAAAAATGGGAGAAATTTGCCCAACAAATGACAGTTATTTCGAATTTAGGCGGGGAATTATTAGAACAAGATTAATGAAGCTTGACAGCCACCAAAATATTTGCTAGACTATGTTAGCGATAACGGGAACGATAACATCCAATCCGACAGAGATGAACGGAATACGAAGAGTTACCATCAAAGATGTTGCCA
>DASQQR010000316.1:0-9673 GCA_035643335.1 Anaerolineales bacterium | reverse complement strand
GCGGCATTGAGAGATTCAACATTCCCTGACATGGGGATATGGACATGACCGCTGGCCCATTGGCGCGCTTCTTGACCGGCGCCTTCTGCTTCCCCGCCGATGATCAAAGCCAAGGGTGAGCGGAAATCCACCTGAGTGTAGGCTTCTCCCACACCGGCGGCAGCCAGGTAGACTCGCAATGCATAGGCATTGAGATGATTGTGAATCTCCTGCCAAGTAAGCGGGTAAACGGGCACGCGGAAATGGGCTCCCATGGCAGCCCGGACCACTTTCGGCGCAAAAAGATCCACAGTGCCTGGCGGAAGAAAGACGGCACCTACTCCAGCCGCGGCAGCCGTGCGCAGCATGGTGCCAAGGTTGCCAGGGTCCCGGACGGCGTCCGGAATGAAGGCAAAGTCCAAAGTGTGCGGGTAGGGCAATGTGGAAATGGTCAAGGCAATCAATATGCCTTGAGGGGTGACGGTGTCAGAAACAGCGCGCAGCACGTCTGGACTAACCAGCTCGACCTGGGCACCTTGAGCGGCAAACCCATCTACGATCTCTAAACCACGGAGGCTGAGATCTTGTGTATACAGCAGCAGGTGCGCCTCCCAGCCAGCCGCCAAGGCCTCCTCGGCCAAACGCACACCTTCAACCACAAAGGCCCGCTCCTCTCGCCGGCTACGAGAGCGAGATTGCAGGGCACGCACATACTGGATTTTTGGGTTATGGGTTGAGGTGATCATGCGCGGATAGGGGATAAGGAATCAGGGACTAGGGACTGGTGACCAGGGACTTGCGACTAGGGACATGGGATCAGTGACCAGGAACCCAAGAGATGGCACATGCTGGAATTTTTCAGCAGAGTCAGGGCTGGAAGATCATTGTTCTCCCAGATGCATGGATTTCCAGATTTTGAGGAAGGCGTCGACGGTGGGTTGGTCGTATAGGGTGAGGCGGACTTGCTTGAGGCCGGAGTCCGGAGAAGCGGCGAAATAGTCTTGAATAGATTTCAGGATTACACGGGCCGCACGCTCCTTTGGAAAGCCGAAGATGCCAGTGGAAATGGCGGGGAAGGCCATTGAGGAGAGATGCAGCTGGTCGGCAACTTTCAGGGAACCATCCACAGCAGCCGCCAGTTTGGAATCCTCGTCGCCGGAACCCCAAACCGGTCCAACGGCGTGGATCACATAGCGAGCCAGCAGGTCTCCAGCGTGAGTGTAGGCCGGCTCGGCGTGGCTGATGGGGCCGTGCTCGCGCACCCACTGGTTGCTTTGCTCCTGGATCACGGGCCCACCCGCGCGAGCGATGGCCCTGGCAACGCCGCCACCATGCTGGAGATGTTCATTGGCAGCATTCACGATAGCACCCACATTTTCCTTGGTCAGGTCACCCTGGACAATTTGAATCTCCTGGCCTGAGGAAAGCATGTGCGCGCTTAAAACCTGATTCATAAGTACCTCCGTCTCGATTTTAGCACGGTGAGAGAGGTCAGTCAACGCGGGGGGGAATGGAAGGGTGGAACCCTTCGACAGGGCTCAGGGCAAGGGTTGGAAGAATGGGAAGCCAATAATCCGCTTAAAAGCGATGCGACGTGCCAGAAGCACGTCGCGGTAATTTTATTCTATTGTGATGGAATAATGATTCAGGCGCTCAACGCTTTTTCGACTACCGCGGTAAATGCCTGGGGATCGCGGACTGCCAGGTCAGCGAGCATTTTACGATTTAGGGCAATACCGGCCTCCTTCAAGGCGTGGATCAAACGACTATACGTAGTCCCGTTCTGGCGGGCAGCAGCATTGATCCTGGCGATCCACAACCTACGCAGGTCACGCTTGCGATTTCGGCGATCGCGATAGGCGTACCACAGGCTTTTCAGCATGGCCTCATTCGCCCGCCGAAACAGGCGATGGCGAGTGCCAAACTGACCCTGAGTGATCTTGAGGATCTTCTTGTGATGCCGGCGACGATGAGGTCCGGTCTTAACACGAGCCATAATTCACACTCCTGTGCACCCCTGAGCGCCGGTGAGGCTCAAGCCAAAGCGAGAAACTCACCCGTTGTATGCACCCAGCAGTGGCGAAAAAATAATAGCAGTTCCCCCGTTTCCACGCGGAACAAAACGACCTTATCCCGCAGAAAGCGGACAACGGATAACAGGTTACTTCGATTCATTCAAGTAAGGCGCCAAACGCTTGACGCGTTTGCGCACGCCGCGACCCTTCACGGGGATCATCTCATCAAACAAGCGCTTGGTCCGTTTTGGTGTCCGGCGGCGGAGGTGGCTCTTGCCACCCTTGGTTCGTAACAGCTTACCGGATCCCGAAAGCCGAAAACGCTTGCTGGTGGCCTTGTGGGACTTCAATTTATACTTGCCTTTTCTAGGCTTGCGTGGCACCGTAGTCTCTCCTTTCACACAAAACTCCGCGGAACACCTTTCGTCCGCGGAAGCGACGACAAATCAACAACAAAGCGAATACGATTCAGTGTCTTACTTCTTCTGCTTCGCCGGGGCCATCACCATGAGCATACTCCGCCCTTCCATGGATGGCGCTTGCTCCACGACCCCAACGTCAGACAGATCTTCGGCTATAGACTTCAAATCCTTCAGTGCGATCTCCGGATAAGTGATCTCACGACCTCGGAAGCGAATACGGACTTTTACTTTCATCCCATCTTTCAGCCAACGGCGTGCATCGCGCACTTTGAAATTGCGATGATGCTCGTTGGTTTTTGGACGCAGGCGGATCTCCTTTACCTCGACTTTAGACTGAGCCTTGCGGGCTTCGCGCTCCTTCTTTGTGCGTTCATAAAGGAACTTTCCATAGTCCATCACCCGGCAGACGGGCGGTTCGGCGTTGGGAGCGACCTCGACCAGGTCCAAACCAGCATCCCGAGCAGTTCGCTGGGCTTCCTGGACCGGAACCACACCCATGTTCTCTCCGTCCGGACCGATCAGACGTACCTCAGGAACTCGAATGGCCTCATTGACACGATAATCTGACGTGCTAATATAACACTCCTATATGTTTTTAAGCTAATCGCAGGATAGACAAAAAATTCGCTACCCATAGCCTTGACGTGTTGCATGATACCATAAAGCGCGAGAAATCGTCAACCATCAGAGGTTGAAGGTTGGCAGGTTGAAGATTGAAGGATGCTTTCATTGCACTCAGGATGGATGCGCCAGCCTTGGTCAGGAGACCTCGGCGATCGAGAGGTGCACCGGGTTCGCCTGCCTCGGTCAGGAGACCTCGGCCATCAAGAGGAGAGGCTCGCCTGCCTCGGTCAGGAGACCTCGGCGATCAAGAGGAGAGGCTCGCGCCAGCCTCGGTCAGAGAGCTTGGCAATCAGGAGTTGGAGGCATTCTGCAGTTAGATACCTGCCCGGATATCCTGGTTGGCTTTACCGATGAAAGCCTCCACGGACATGGCGCCGAGATTCTCCTCCGTGCGCAGGCGAACGGAAACTGTGCTCTGCTCCGCTTCACGATCGCCAACTACAAGCATGTAAGGAACCTTCTGGTTCTGGGCATCGCGAATCTTGGCGTTCATACGGTCGCTACGATCATCTACCTCTGCGCGCAAGCCAGCAGCTTTGAGCGTGCTGGAAATATGGCCCGCATAAGGCAGATGGCGATCGGCGATGGGGATGATCACCGCCTGGACCGGAGAGAGCCAGACCGGAAAAGCGCCGGCGAAGTGTTCAATGATCACGCCCAAGAAGCGCTCGGTTGTCCCCGTCACAGCCCGGTGTATAACGACAGGCGTGTGTTCCTGACCATCCTCCCCGATATATGTCAGCTCGAGGCGGGCAGGTTGGATGAAATCCACCTGGATTGTGGAGAGCTGCCACTCGCGGCCCAGCACATCCTTGGCCAAGAAGTCGGCTTTCGGCCCGTAAAAAGCCGCCTCGCCAACGGCCTCAAAGTAGTCCAGTTGGTTGGCATCCATGGAAGCGCGTAAAGCTGCCTCAGCCCGCGACCATTTTTCATCGTCGCGGACGTACTTGCCTTGCTCGCCTCGCAGAGAGAGGCGGACTTTGTAATCGGAGAAGCGGTAACGATCGAGCACTTCTTGGATGAGCTGCAACGCCAAGGAAAACTCGCTCTCGATTTGCTCTTCGGTGCAGAAGATGTGGCAGTCATCCTGGGTCAAGGCGCGGACACGGGTCAAGCCGGTGAGCTCACCGGTTTTCTCGTAACGATACAACGTGGCGAACTCGGCGAATCGCAATGGCAAATCGCGATAAGAGTGCAGGCCCATCTCTTTGTACAGGGTCATGTGGCTGGGGCAATTCATCGGCTTCAGCCGGTAAATAATATTTTCGTCCACCATGGGTGGAAACATCGAATCCCGGTAGTTTTCATAATGTCCAGAGCGGTGATACAGATCCTCCTTCACAAGATGCCCGGTCCAAACATGCTGGTATCCATAGCTACTTTGGAGGTCCCGGACGTAGTTCTCCATCAGGTAGCGCAGCATTTCACCCTTGGGACTGAAGAGCGGCAGCCCGGGACCAACATCTTCGGAGAAATAGAATAGCCCGAGCTCTTTGCCGATCTTGCGATGATCACGCTTCCTGGCTTCCTCCAACCGCCACATATATTGCTCGAGCTCATCAGCGGTGCGCCAGGCGGTACCGTAAATGCGTTGGAGCATCTGGCGGTCCTCGTCGCCACGCCAGTAAGCCCCGGCCACATTCATTAATTTCACCGCATCGGGGTTAATCTGCTCGGTGTTGTGCACATGGGGCCCGCGGCAAAGGTCCATGAAATCATCATCGATATAGATAGAGATCTCAGGATTCTCCTCCAGCGGTTCGCCATATTCATCGAAACCACCTTGCTCCAGGCCATCGATCAACTCCAACTTATAGGGTTGGTCTGCGAAGATGCGGCGAGCTTCATCGGCGGAGACGACTTTTTTCTCGAAATCGTAATGGCCAGCAATGATCTCCCGCATGCGCTTTTCGATCACTTCCAGATCTTCCGGGGTGAGGGTACGAGGCAGGTCAAAATCATAATAGAAACCATCCTCAATAGGGGGCCCGATGGCGAACTTACCGTTGGGGAACATCTCCAGGACTGCCTGGGCCATGACATGCGCCGCCGAGTGGCGGATGCGGTAAAGATCGCTGTCTTCGTATCTTTCCTGTTGTTTTTCAGGCATGATAGCCTCCTAAAAAATAAAAAGCCCTCGCCTACTGGGGCGAGAGCATATCTCACGCGGTTCCACCCAGATTTAAGCCCAATGGTAATAATAAGAGGGCTTATCTCTGCGGACCGATAACGGAGTCAGCCGTTTACCTTACTGGGCTTCACCCAGAGTTGCTTGGAAGCCGTTGGGGGTCACGCTCGCGGGTGGTTTTCGCCGGAGGCCCTCCGGAGGAGATTCTCAGTCGGTGATCTCCTCTCCCTGGTGGAAGCTACCCCGGTTACTCTTCCCGGTCAGTGCGTTTCCAAATCAGTTTGATCCGATTATACCCAATCCAGTCCTAAAAAGCAATGGGCTCTATGATGGGTGTGCTGTTGCTAGGGGTTTGGGTGTTCGGGGGGGTACCTCGCCCGAACACCCAAACCCAACAACTTTTTAGTGCTCCCTCAGTGATCCATTCAGTCCGTGTAATGCTGCGGGCAGCGCAGGTCGAGCTTAGAGTCCTTATAGGAGCTGAACTCGATGGTCGTGACTGCCCGGCAAGCGTAAATCTTTACATCATAATCACCTTTGGCGATGGTGTAGTCCCTCTCCTCATCTTTGTCAAGGAGAAAAGCGTAAGTGCCTGCCCCGGTCAGTACCGCCAGGAGCTGCGTATCCGAGTCGTTGATGATGGTGAACGGCACAATCTTGATCTGCTCAGATAGATCCACCTTGGTAGCGGCGCCGTGAGCGCCGTGGGCCCTCCCACCGCAAACCGGCATAATCAACTTCTTATGGGAAGTTATGTCGAGCGAATCCTTCGAAGTGATCCCACAGGCCGTGATGGAGGAAGTATAGGTACCCCGCTGCACGGTAAAAACTTCTGACTCGTCCGCCTTGACCGAAAGGTAGTACAGGGCTGGGCCGTTCAAACTCAGGTAAACAGTGCCTGCGGAACGGTTAATCACGGTAAGCCGCACGAGTTCCGAGCGAGCCTGGACAGATGCAGGTGCAGCAGCGGACAACAGGAAAACCACAACCAGGCTAAGGATGACAATTGTGCGGAGCGGCCAAGCATTCTTCATAGCGTAAACCTCCTGGAGTAAGAAGCGTTTTTTCAACTCCTGCTTGCAGACCCATGGTAGCGTATATGGGAATGGATGTCAAGACAAATATGAAGTACTCCGGTCAGGTGGTGCGAAGCAGGCAGACTGCCTAATCGCTGAGTAGGGTTGTGCCTGCCAGAGATTCGATTACCCCGATGACCGCAGAGTTATCCAGGTTTTCCATATTCATTTCAAGCATGGCATTGAATAGCTGGGTATGAACAGCCGCGGCTGGTAAGGGGATCCCGTATTGGCGGGCGGTGTCGAGCACAATGCTCAGATCTTTGGCCTGCATGTGGGCCTTAAAGCCTGGATTACGATTTCCGTCAAAGAGACGCTGGGGTTTGACATCCAGTGTCCAGCATTGGGCTGCTCCGCCCCGAATGGCCTGGACGACTTTTTCCGGATCAGCGCCAGCCTTGCGCGCAAATATCAGCAGCTCTCCCATAGCCACCATTTGAGCCGCGACCATAATCTGGTTCGCTGCTTTGGCGATCTGGCCAGCGCCAGGACCGCCTACGTGGGTGATGGTTTCTCCTATGACTTGAAAGATGGGCATGACCGTTTCGAGGGCTTGGTCCGGACCGCCTACCATGATGGCCAGAGTGCCCTTTTGGGCCCCGATGTCACCTCCACTAACAGGAGCGTCCAGGCACAGGACGCCTTCCTCGCCCAGGCGCTCGGAGATGTGGCGGGCGGTGGCAGGCTTGATGGTGGAGTTATCCACAAAGATCAGGCCCGCATGGGCGCCCTCGATGATCCCATCCTTCCCTAAAGCGACCAACTCCACATCTGGCGAATCTGGCAGATTAGTGAAGACGACATCCACTTGGGCGGCGACCTGCGCAGGCGAGCTGGCGGGCTTGGCTCCTTCTCCAGCGAGCTCATCGACAACAGAGCGGCTTCGATTATGGACGACTAAAGGATATCCGGCCCGGAGGATGTTCCGGGCCATGGGCCCACCCATTAAACCCAGACCAATATAACCGATGGTTAACTTGTCCGGCATACAGACGCTCCTTGGTAAGTAATGCGTGATCCGTAATGCGTAATGCGTGAGTCTATGCTTTACGTTTCACGTTTAGATTTGTTTGTGCTAGAATGAACACGCTGAAAACGGCCAGGAAATATTGTACAACAAGTTGAGTTCGCTCGGTTCTGGCAAATTATACAGCCAGAAGTACCTGAGAACCACGAGATGTAGCACCAGAGGTCTTAGTAAGAAACGGAGGCAAGAATGCCACTAGATATTATCGTTGGCACCCAATGGGGCGATGAAGGGAAAGGACGGGTAGTGGATTTGCTATCCGCCAAGGCTGACTTTGTGGCGCGATATAGCGGCGGTGACAACGCAGGTCACACTGTGACAGTCGGTGAACAGACCTTCAAGCTGCACCTGATCCCCTCCGGGATCATCCATCCCCAGCCCACTGGCGTAATCGGCAATGGAGTCGTCATCAATCCGGCGGTTTTCCTGGGAGAGATCGAATCCCTACGCGCGGCGGGCATACGCATCGATCCCCATCGGCTGAAGATCTCGCATGCGGCCCACCTGATCACACCATCCCACCGGGCTCTGGATAGCGCCCAAGAGGCGGCGCGAGGCAGCGGAAAGATCGGGACCACGCTGCGCGGTATTGGACCGGCCTACACCAGCAAGGTATCGCGCAACGGTTTGCGCCTGGCCGCGATGTTAGACCTGGAGACTTTTCCAGAGAAGGTCAAGAGACACGTCGATGACGTCAACTGGCAGCTGACCAGGCTGTATGGGGCGGAGCCTGTGGATGTGGATGCAACCGTGGAAGAGTTCCAGCACTACGCTCAAGAGATGGGTGCGTATATCTCGGACGTATCAACATTGTTAACGGAGGCCCTAGCGCGCGGCCAGCGCCTGCTGGCTGAGGGAGCGCAGGGAACTTTATTGGATCTGGACCATGGCACTTACCCGTACGTCACCAGTTCCAACCCAACCGCGGCGGGGGCTTTGGTCGGCCTGGGCCTGGGCGTAGGCTGTGTGGACAGGGTCGTAGGTGTCACCAAAGCCTTCCAGACACGGGTTGGCGCGGGGCCATTCCCGACCGAGGTCAACGGGGAACTGGCCGAGCGCCTACGCGGTACAGGGGAAAACCCGTGGGATGAATTCGGCACTACCACAGGACGGCCACGCCGGGTCGGCTGGCTGGACGCGGTCTTGCTGCGTTACGCAGCCCGCATCAACGGACTCACCGAGCTGGCCTTGACCAAATTGGATATTCTCACCGGCATCCACCCGATAAGGATCTGCAGCGCATATAAAAAATCGGAAGAGATATTTGAGAACCTGCCCTTGGGTCCAGGAGACCTTTCCAGATTCGAGCCTGTTTACGAGGAGCTAGCAGGCTGGAGCGAAGATCTGCGGACGGTGAAAAAGTGGGAGCAGCTACCCGGCGAAGCCCGAGCCTACCTGCTAAAGTTCGAGGAACTGATTGGCGTTCCAGTGCGATTGGCTTCGGTCGGCCCGGAACGTGAGCAGGTGGTGGAAATTCTGTAGCATTTTTGCAATAAGGTCCCTGCAGCACAACACCAACAATTGGATGGCTTCATAAATTTCCCAATTCACGGAGGTCTGCGTGCGTAAACGAGTAACCTTGATCACCGGTGCTGCCGGCGAAGTAGGGCAAGCTCTGGTTGAAAAGCTTGCAAAGGAAGGTACTGAGGATTTGGTGACCCTGGACATCCATCCAGCGCCAGCGGAATTAAGTAGCTTGTCCACCCACATTCAAGGCGATATCCTGGACGCTGCCCTGCTTGCCCGCCTGGTTAGCGAATATGAGATTGACACGATCTACCACCTGGCGGCCTTGCTCTCCACCAAGGGAGAGTTTACCCCCGTAGCGGCCCACCAGGTCAATGTCGAAGGCACCTTGAGGTTGTTGCAGCTGGCCGCAGACCAGTCGGAATGGCGCAACCAGCCTGTTTTGTTTGTATTTCCGAGCTCGATTGCTGCCTACGGCATCCCAGATCTGGAAACCAAGGCGAAGTTTTCGAAAGTTCAAGAATGGGAATGGAATTATCCCATCACCATGTATGGCTGCAATAAGCTCTACTGCGAGATGCTGGGGATCTATTTTGGCAAGTATTTGCGCCAGCTATCTGCCGAACCGCCCATGATGCTTGATTTCCGCAGCGTTCGCTTTCCAGGATTGATCAGCGCTTTTACCATCCCCAGCGGAGGTACGAGTGATTATGGACCGGAAATGTTGCACGCAGCGGCCCAGAACAAGCCCTACGCGTGTTTCGTGAGACAAGATTCCGAGCTCCCGTTTATGGTGATGCCAGATGCGGTGAAAGCGCTCCTGGATCTGGCACAGGCTCCGCGAGAAGCTTTGAGTCGTGCGGTTTACAATGTAACCAGCTTCAGTTTGACGGCAGCAGACATCCGCAACCTGGTACTGAAATCCTTTCCTGGGG
>DASQQR010000315.1:0-2464 GCA_035643335.1 Anaerolineales bacterium | reverse complement strand
CGGGATCATAGCGCCCAGGCCCATAGGAGCGCGAGTTGATGAAGGCAAGTTCTTTCTCGTAGTAAATCTTGCGCGGCAGGTGCAGCCCGACCGCGCCGGTAGCGACGACCTTGGCCCGGTCCCGGGCGATCTCGCCGGCCAGCTCAACCGGATCTGCGGACGGCGTGTCCGCGCAGATCAGGATTACGTCACAGCCGCGGCCTCGGGTAAAACCTTGAGCGGCGGACTCCGCCTGGTCGCGTAACACCGCCTGGGCTCCCAGGTCCTTGGCCAGTTGCACTCGTTTTGGGTCGAGATCGATCCCCAGCACCTTGCACCCCGCCGCGCCGGCAATTCCTACTGCCAGCAGGCCCACCAAACCCAGGCCAATGATCGCCACCTGTTCGCCGATATGCGCTCCCGACAGCCGGAATCCGTGCATGGCGATCGCCCCTAAAGTGGCGAAGGCCGCTGATTCGAAATCCACTTCTTCGGGAAGCGCGGCCAGCAAGTTTTGGGGGATGACGCCGTATTCCGCGTGCGCGGCGTAGCCTCCTCCGGCACACGCCACCCGTTGCCCGATGTGAAATCCTTTGAACCCCTCCCCTCGGTCCACGATGGTTCCAGCTGAGGAATAGCCCAACGGCATGGGTTGGTCGAGCCGGTTGAAGGCGGTTTCAACCGTGCTCAGCAGCCCCTCCCGTCGGGCCTTGTCCAGCACCTGCCGCACCAGGTCGGGCCGGGAGCGGGCCTTTCCCAGCAGGGATTTCTGGGCGAGTTCGACCAGCATCCGTTCAGTTCCGGCAGAGACCAGCGAGGCCGCTGTCCTCACCAGTGCGGTTCCCGGTTTAGGTGTCGGCACGGGCACTTCGGCCACGTAGGTCTCGCCGCTGCGCAAGTTTTGAAGCACCTGTTTCATGAGGGCTATTATAGCGTGGAAACAAACCGGCGTGATATAATCTCGCAGTCATGGGAGACGTGTACCCAATCTAGACAAGTTTTATCCCCCGATGTGATCGGGTATTCGAATGGGGAGGTTTTTGGTGGACCTTCGTGTACATAAATTTGCACAGATTTTGGTCGATCATTCCACGAAAATAGGATCTGGCGACCGCGTGGTGATCACCGCCACGACGGCAGCCGAACCCTTGGTTCGTTCGCTATATGAATTGACTCTGGAGCGCGGTGGGTACCCCCATGTGCTTTTGGATTTGCCCGGTCAGGATGAGAGCTTCTTTTCTCGGGCCAGCGACGCGCAGCTTGATTTCGTCCCCTCCCTTCATAAGCTGGCTTATGAGCAATTTGAAGTGCTGATTAAAATTCGCTCCGATACCAACACCCGCTCGCTCAGCACTGTGGATCCGCAGCGCCAATCCCGGCGCCAGATAGCCATGGCTCACCTGCTAAATACTCAAATGCGTCGCGGGGCTGATAATTCTCTCCGTTGGATGAGTACCCTCTACCCTACCAATGCCTATGCCATGGAGGCTGAAATGGGCTTTGAGGCATACCAGGATTTTGTTTTCCGCGCCTGCCACGCCGATGAAGACACCCCTGACCCGGTGGCCTACTGGCACGGCGTCGAGCAGCGGCAACGCCATATTGTCGAGCGCATCCAGGGTCACGATAAAGTAGAATTGCGCGGCCCTAACGTTGACCTCAGATTATCCATACAGGATCGTACGTTTCTCAATGCCAGTGGCCAGCACAATATGCCGGATGGCGAGATCTACACCGGTCCGGTCGAAAACTCCGCCAGCGGCTGGGTGCGCTACACGTATCCGGCGATTTATCAGGGTCGAGTGGTGGAAGATGTGGAATTGAAATTCGAGGACGGCAGGGTGACCCAGGCCACGGCCAGCAAGAACCAGGACTTTCTGCACCGTATGCTGGATACCGACCCCGGTGCACGCTACCTCGGCGAATTTGCTATTGGCACGAACTTCGAGATCAATCGCTTCACCCGCAGCATCCTCTTCGACGAAAAGATCGGTGGCTCCTTCCACATGGCGTTGGGCGCTGGCTATCCCGAGACCGGCAGCCAGAATAAGAGCCACATCCACTGGGACATGATCTGCGACATGCGCCAGGACGCGGAAATCCGCGTAGATGGAGAAGTCGTCTACAAGAATGGGAAGTTTGTGATCTAGGCGCGTGAAACGTAATGCATCTTCCGCAGAAAGCGCTTACCTATGACAAATCTATGCTTAGGCTTCACGCATCACGCGCCACGTATCACGCTCCGGACTATTCCCTGAGCATCTTGAACGCCAGGTGGCGACCCCTTCCCTGTTTCACCGCTAAAGTAACCCAAAGCCCCAGTAGTGCGTCCACCGCTGGCGCTTGGTCCAAATCCCCAACGTAGATTGGCCGCATGCCGACATCCGAGATCAGTTTTTCCACGATGTGCTGCGCCTCGCCAGCCACCCCGCAGTAGAACAAATCTGCTTGCGTGTCACCGACGATAGGCTCGGCGAAGTTCTCC
>DASQQR010000314.1:0-4338 GCA_035643335.1 Anaerolineales bacterium | reverse complement strand
GCAGGTTGGTAACTTTGAGGCGGCCGCACAGGGCATGGCTACCACGACCTTACGAGCGGTAATTGGCGGTATCCCACTGGATGACGTGCTCTCCGAGCGCGAACACATCAACAATATGTTGCGCAATCGTCTGGACGAGGTGACTGAGCGCTGGGGGGTCAAGGTTACCAACGTCGAAATTCGCGAGATCATCCCGCCGCGCGAGGTGCAGGATGCAATGAACCGCCAGATGTCAGCCGAGCGCATCCGGCGCGCCGTGGTAACCGAGTCCACCGGTACTCGGGAAGCCGCCGTTAACGTGGCTGAAGGAGAGAAGCAGGCAGCCATCTTGCGCGCTGAGGGTGAACGCCAATCCAACATCCTGCGCGCAGAGGGCGAGAAACAGGCTCAACTCCTTCGGGCGGAGGGATTTTCTGCCGCACTGAATAAGATTTTCGAAGTGGCCCAAACCGTCGATCCCAAGACGATGACCTTGCAGTACTTCGATACCTTGAAAAGCATCGGGAGCAGTCCTTCTACAAAATATATTTTCCCGATGGAATTCACCAGCATGTTGGAAAGCTTTGTAAAGGGTAGAGAGGGATAACAGTCTTTCAGGGCACTCACACCTAACGACATTTGAGAGTATGATATAGAGTGTTTTGCGGTCTCTACGTGACCGCAAAACACTGCTTGTTATTTGGTTGTGAAGATGGCTACCGTGGTTTCTGCTGCGTTATGTGAATCGACTTCAATCGTTCCAGCCTCTTGGCGGGATTTGAATGAGCTGCGCAAGGTCGAACGAGTATGCTTTCCCAGAGATGCTTGGCCTCTGTGGGATTTGATTGGCGTGCTGACCCTGCCCAACGCTGAGCGTTTGAAGGCACTGTGTGATGATCGCATGGTGGGGTTTATCGCCGGGGATATCCGCCGTTCCGAAAATGTGGCCTGGATTTCCACAATCTGTGTGTTGCCAGGATACCGCCGCCAGGGGATCGGTACGGCCTTGTTGGAGGCATGCGAAGTGCGCATGAATATGCCACGCGTCCGTCTGAGTGTACGGGCCTCCAATCTAACCGCCATCCATCTTTATGAACACCTGGGGTATTCCCGCTATGGGGTCTGGCCCGGATACTACGCAGATGGCGAAGATGCCCTCGTGTTGGAGAAAACCCTGCTAAAAATGGGGGAAGTCAAATAGGCTATAATATGTCCCATTATGCCCGCCGTTGATTTGCCCCCGCCAACCTTGATAACCCGGCCCCAAGCTTTGAAGCAGCTGCTTGAGCAGCTGCTTCACGAGCCCATCGTGGCGGTGGATACAGAGTCGAATAGCCTGTATGCTTACCAGGAGCAGGTTTGTCTGATCCAATTCTCCACCAACGAGGAGGATTTCCTGGTAGATCCGCTCGCGTTGGCCGATCTGTCACCCCTCTCCGTTTTGTTCTCAAACCCAGAAATCGAGAAGGTATTCCACGCCGCGGAGTATGATGTGCTCACCCTAAAGCGTGACTTTGGGTACACATTCAAGAATCTCTTCGATACTATGCTGGCTGCCCGAATTTTGGGTTGGAAGGAATTCGGTTTGGGTCCCATTCTAAGAGATGAGTTTGGCATTCGCCTGAACAAGCGCTACCAACGCGCCAACTGGGGCAGGCGACCTCTGCCCGCAGATATGCTCGATTATGCACGGTTCGACACGCACTTTCTCATCCCATTGCGGGATCGACTGCAATCCGAGCTCAAGGACCAAAACCGATGGGATTTGGCAATGGAGGACTTTGATCGGCTACGACACATCAATGGGCGGGCCCCCGAGGATTTGGCGGAAGCTTGTTGGAAGGTGAGCGGCTCCTACGATTTAGATCCCCAGCAGGCTGCTGTGCTCCAAGAGTTATGTCTCTACCGCGACGGGGTAGCCAGGGAGCTGGACCGGCCTTTATTTAAAGTGATCCATGACCGCTCTTTGCTTGCCATTGCTAAGGCTACGCCCGAAAACCTCAAAGAACTGCGGCGTTTGCCGGGCATGACAAATAAGCAGGTTCGCAGGCACGGGCAAGCCTTGTTGAACGCCGTGCAGCGCGGTTTGCGGGCAGAGCCCAAATATCCACCCAGCTTGCCACGTCCCGATAATGGCTACCTGGACCGGGTGGACGCTCTCAGGTATTGGCGCAAGAAGACAGCCAGAAAAATGGGGGTCAACTCTGACGTCGTTCTGCCGCGCGACCTGCTTTATTCGATCGCTTCCAGGAACCCGCATACGGAAAGAGACCTGCAGGCTGTGCTGGAGCAGGTTCCCTGGCGCAGGCAGCGCTTTGGTGATCAGATTTTGGAAGTCCTGGATGGGGTTTAAGGATTTTTGATTGCTTCTTCTTACTATGCTAATTACTTTTCACGGGGCGGCTCAGACGGTTACTGGCTCGCAGCACTTGCTGGAGATCAATGGCAGTTCTCTGCTGCTGGAATGCGGCTTGTACCAGGGCCGCAGGCAGGAATCTTATGAGCGCAACCGCAATTTCCGCTTCGATCCCGCCAAAATCGATGCGGTCATCCTTTCACATGCTCATATGGATCACAGCGGCAACCTGCCTCACCTGGTGAAGAAGGGGTATCGAAAGCCAATCTTCACAACCGAAGCGAGTGCCCACTTATCCAACTTGATGCTGCTCGATTCAGGCCACATCCACGAGTCGGACGCAGCTTACGTCAATGAGAAGCGGGCGAAGCGGGGTGAGCCGCCCATCGAGCCGCTGTACACCATCGAAGACGCCGGGCGCGTTGCCCAGTTCTTCCAGAAAGTGGATTATGACCAGCCCTTTGAACCGGTTCCAGGTGTGGAGGCGCGCTTGGTAGAGGCAGGCCATATCCTTGGTTCAGCTGCGGTGGTACTCGATATCGAGGAAAAGGGCCATAAATTTCGCTTATGGTTTTCGGGAGATATCGGGCGGCGCGATCTCCCGCTGTTGCGGGACCCGGTCTTACCGCAGGATGCCGATTACTTGATCATGGAATGCACTTATGGCGATAAGCCCCACGACGACCCTCAGCAAGCGTATGCCGAGCTGCGCCAGGTCGTTTCCAAAACCGTTGACCAGGGCGGCAAAGTGATCATCCCATCCTTCGCCGTGGGGCGCACCCAGGAACTTGTTTATGATCTGCACCAGATGATGGACAGAAAAGAGCTCCCGCCAGTGCCGGTTTACGTGGACAGCCCGCTGGCGGTAAACGCCTCAGATATCTTTCGCGCCCATCCCGAATGTTTTGATAAAGAGACACGGGAATTCGTGAGCCAGGGCCATCACGAGTCGGCGCTGGGATTTGACCACCTGACTTACATCCGCTCGGTAGAGGAGTCCAAGGCTTTGAACCACCGGGAAGAGCCCATGGTGATTATCTCAGCGTCAGGTATGGCCGAAACCGGCCGCATTTTACATCATCTGAAAAATAATATCGAAAACCCACGCAACACGATACTGATCGTCTCCTGGCAGGCGCCCGACACGTTGGGCCGCCGCTTGGCAGAGCGAGATGAGAAGGTGCGCATCTTCGGCGAAACGTACACGCGGCGTGCAGAGGTGGCCACTATCGGGGGATTTTCGGCCCATGCAGGCCAGACTTTTCTGGTGGAGTACGCCAGGGCGGCTCAAGAAAGCGTCAAATCGATCTACCTGGTGCACGGGGAACCCAAGCCCGCGGAAGCCCTGAAGCAGAAGCTAGCAGAGGAGGGGGTCAAAGGCCCTTCAACCTCGATGGGGACAAGAGTTTACTATCCGGACTTGCATGAGGCAGTGGAGGTGGGGTGAACATTTGCTGGCGGTGGTTGTGGACACAATGCAACCACAACAGGTAACATTGTGGTTAAATCCAAGCCAGAGGAACCCTCACCAGATAGCCCGTAATTAATTGGAGCCTGGATGGTCGGGCGAACTGCTACCCTGCGCACTGCGGTGATTGCTCTGTTTATATATATTCCCCTTCTGGCATTTCTCGCCGGACGGCTGTTCTCGCTGGGGGATGGGACCGCTATCCTCCCCGAATCTCCTCCAGACGAAAATGGCCTGGCCGTCAAATCGCGCCGGGATCAGGCGGCGGGGCTGCATTCCGGGGATGTCGTGATTGCCATCGATGGGCGCTCTATAGACGAATGGCTCGCGCAAGGCCTTAAGAACCTCTCTAGCCCTACCCCAGTGCGGGGCGGGTCAACTATCTATACCGTCCTGCGCCACGGCCAGGCAGAGAACGTAGCGCAGCCCCTAAGTCACTACCCTCTTTCCAGCGCGCTGCGTGATCATTGGAGCGAATTGGTTTTCCTTTTTTACATGCAGGCGGTCAGCCTGTTGGTTTTTATTCGCCGGCCGC
>DASQQR010000313.1:0-15068 GCA_035643335.1 Anaerolineales bacterium | reverse complement strand
TCACGGACCATCCAGCCTTCTCCCGGTCGGTAAGGGGGAGCGTACGGGTACCAATCCCCCAGGTTGGTCTGGCGATCGGTATACCCGAAGGGTTCCTCTGCCTCGGGGATACTGAGCTCGTAAGAGATGGAGAGATTTACCCGCTCGCCTGGATCCAGAGGTTCCTGCAGAGGAATGTGTAACTGGGCCCCCTCGAGTATATAACCCGTCACCGGATCGTCATTCTGCCAATCCAAACCTCTGAGCGAGAAAACTCCTGGAGTCCGGTTCGGTTCGACGATGAGTAGCAAGTCTTCCAGCGGGATGCCAGTCTTATTCAGGTAATTTATATCTTCATCTACGCTCAAACGATGCGCTGCGTAATCCAGGATTGCTTTTAAGGAGTATTGGGTGAAAGAGAGAGATTGCGGGGTAGATGTAGGCGCTGGGATGGTTGGTGCTGACGTGACCTCGGTCGTTGGTTTTTCGGGGTTTGACGAGGGTGTTCGCGATTCCGGCGTAACCATTCTTTCCGGCAACGCCGAGATCTGGCCTGTGCAGGCAGACATCCCTAAAGTGAGAGCGAGGAATAAAAGGATAACTCTTGAGGGCTTCATATCCGCCCAATTATAACGCCATGCCCATGCCAGATATTGCATTCCTGAACGCCCACGTTTGAATGCTATATTTGCCCCCCTAACCCTTACCCTTCCCCCGTCTTTGAATTACAAATAATCTCTCAGCTTCAGTAGCCTCCCTCCCGCATCCTTCAGCGTCTTGTCCTGTTTTGCGAAGTTGAACCGGATCAAGTGGTTAACCGGCTCGCTGAAAAAGCTCGAGCCTGGCACCGCCGCTATCCCCACCTCTGCCGCCAGCCAGTAGCAGAACTGGATGTCATCGGCATAGTCAAAAGGCGAAATGTCCATCAGCACGTAATAAGCGCCTTCGGGCTGGCTGTAATCCAATCCGATCTGATCCAAATAACTCAAAAACAACCTCCGCCGGTGATCGTAATCGGATTGTAGCTGGTCGTAATACGCCTCTGGGAACTCCAGCGCGGTCACGGCAGCTTCCTGCAAGGGCGCGGGAGCGCCGACCGTCAGAAAGTCGTGCACCTTGCGTACGCCATTGCTCACCTCGGGTGAGGCGAGCACGTATCCCAGGCGCCAGCCGGTGACGGCGTAGGTTTTCGACAGCGAGCTGCACGAGAGCGTGCGCTCGAACATATCCGGCAGGCTGGCAATGTAAGTATGGCGGTGAGGGGCATATACGATGTGTTCGTACACCTCGTCGGTGATCACGAAGGCATCGTATTCTTTTACCAATGAGGCGATGGTTTCCAGCTCGGCGCGCGTGAATACTTTCCCCGTAGGGTTGGAAGGGTTGCACAGCACCAGGGCCTTGGCCCCCTGCCGGAAGGCCTGGCGCAGCTGCTCTGGATCAAATTTGAAATCCGGAGGCTGCAATGGGACAAAGATCGGAACCGCTTCCGACAAGAGTGTGTCTGCTCCGTAATTTTCATAGAAGGGGGAGAAAATGATCACCTTATCTCCTGGATCGCATACCGTCATCATGGCTGCCATCATCGCTTCAGTGCTGCCGCAGGTCACAGTGATATGCTCGTCAGGATCGATTTCTATACCCATGAAGCGAGATTGTTTCTTGGCCAGCGCCTGGCGGAAACGCGGCGACCCCCAGGTTATTGAGTACTGGTTGTAGCCTCCCCGCAAGGCTCGCTCGGCAGCCTCGAGCAGAGCAGCCGGAGGATCGAAATCCGGATAACCCTGAGACAGGTTAATGGCTCCATATTGGTTGGCGACCCGGGTCATTTCCCGGATGACCGATTCGGTTAAATGATTAAGCCGCGCGGAAGTCTTTGCCATTTGTTATACCAATGAACTTGTCAACTTTGTTTACATGTCTACCTTGTTAACTTCGGCGCCCAACGTGCCTCACGCCCCCATCTCTTCTTTGACCGCCCGGTACAGGTTTTCCGCCTTGAGTTCGCTCAGCGTGTAGCAGGGCGCCTCAAGGTGTTCTGCCAGGTCCTGGGCCAGACCTTGATCGAAGGCCGCGTGTTCCATATTGATCACCACGCAGCGGATATGTTCATCGGCGATTTGCCGGGCGATACGATGAGATTCTTCCTGAGGCGGCATCCCGCTCATCGATACGTTCCCCGCCCCGTCGGTGAGCAGTATCATGAGCGGAAGTATTTCCGGATGTAGCGTGATCTCCCGCTTAATGATTTGGTAGGCCAGGTATAAGCCGGCGGAGAGAGGCGTTTTGCCGCCCACTGGGATGTCCGCTAAGGCTCTGCGTGCCAGCTGAATGGAATTCGTAGGCGGCAGTACCATGGTGGCACGATCCTTCTGGAACACAATCAGGCCAGTGCGATCCCTGCGCTGATAGGCATCTGTCAATAAGGAGAGAATAGCTCCTTTGGTTGCAGCCATCCGCTCTGCCACCGCCATCGACCAGGATGCATCTACCACAAAGAGCACCAGGTTGGCAGTGTGTTTGACGCGCACCTTCCTTTGGTAATCGTTGGGGCGGATTGCGAAGGCCACCCGCTTGCGCATTTCGCCGCGCTGCTTCTGGTAGGGGGCCGCGGCGCGCAGGGTCGCGTCGAAGGCCAGGTCGCTGGTTTTGCCTTGGGCTGGCCTGGCCTGGATATAACGCCCGCGCTTGCGTTCGGTACGGGTGCGCGAACGCCGGCCCGCCTTTTTGCGCGTCAGGCGGTCCAATGGGCTATCCAGTTTACGCGGGGCAAAGTCCGGCCCAATTTTTACCTTTTCCCCCCCTTCCCACCAATTGGCGCTGCCAGCATCGAAGACACTTTGCGGAGCCGGGTCTACAGGTCCCTGGTTAGAGTCCTCGGCCTCGATCTCCTGGCTCATGCCTTTTTTTTTTCGCTGGTCTCCTTCTCGCTGGGCACGGATTGAGGTTCCCCAGTCGTGGACGCGGTACCTTCCAACTGTTCGATGCGCTCTTGTAGTTCTTCCATGGTCATTTCCGCTTGCTGGAAAGGACCGCGCCGGATGCGATGAGGCAGAGCCAGCTCGGCCGCCAGGATGATATCCCGCTCGGTGATGGACGTCCGGCCTTCGAAGGCTGCATGAGCTCGGGCTGTCTTCAAGATGACCAGGTCGCCTCGATGGCCATCTACATTTAATGAGGCGGTCAATGCCGCGATGGAGAGCAGGTCGCGTTTCGTGTAAGATACATCGTCGACCAAATCGCGGGCCTTGTCGATTCGCCGCGATAGTTCGATCTCTCGCGGCAACCATTGCTCGCGGAAGCCTTGGGGATTGGCTTCGAAAGCCAGGTTACGTTCCATAATCAGCACACGCTCGCGTGCATCGCGGATACCGCGGATTTCCACCGATAAGGCGAAGCGATCCAGAAGTTGCGGGCGCAGATCTCCTTCCTCGGGGTTCATAGTGCCCACAAGGATGAAGCGCGCCGGATGGCTGAAGGAAATCCCTTCGCGCTCAACAATGTTCATTCCCATTGCGGCCGAATCGAGCAGCAGGTCCACTACGTGATCATCCAGTAAATTTACCTCGTCGATATACAGCAGGCCGCGATTAGCTGCCGCCAGCACGCCCGCCTCGAAGTGGCGTTCCCCTTTCTGAATGGCCTTTTCGATGTCCAACGTGCCCACGACCCTATCTTCGGTGGCAGAGACTGGCAAATTGATGAAGGGCGTTGCTCGCAACTCGACGGGCAAGGGGCCATTTTGGGCCGCACGCTCCCGGCATTCTGTGCACCACGTTGTGGGGCTGTCCGGATCGCAGCCAAAGCGACAGTCTTTCACCACAGGAACCTGAGGTAACAAGGCAGCCAATGCTCGCGCCGCGGTTGATTTCCCGGTTCCCCGCTCGCCGCGAATCAGAACTCCACCGATGCGGGGGTAAACCGCGTTCAAAATCAGGGCGCGTAACATTCTCTCCTGCCCAACGATGGCTGTGAAAGGATAAATTGCTAGCATTTCTTACCTCATTGCTTTGATTATAACCGAGACCCAATCTTATCACAAAGGTTGCCAACTTATCTTTTCGGCTTTATAATGTACACCTATCTCAACCAAAGCCGGAGTACTAAGCATATGGACCAGAATAATGCCCAGATTGGGCAGGAGGCTAGGCCGGAAATCAATCAGACAATCCAAAAACGATCTCAAGAACAGAATGGTGAAAAACCACCTTCCATGGAATCGCTGTTGGAGCAAGAGGGCTTGGGCCTGGATTTCCCAAAGCAGGGAGAAGTGCGCACGGGGGTCATCGCCAGTATTGGAGAGAGCGAAGTTCTAGTCAGCATCGGGACAAAGTCAGAAGGTGTAATTCCAGCTCGCGAACTTGACCAATTGGATGAAGAAGAACGAGCAGAGTTCACCGTTGGGACAGATATCCCCGTCTACGTGGTCAACCCTGAAGATCCCAATGGTAATGTACAGCTCTCCTATCTACGCGCCCTCGAAGAACGGGATTGGAAGCGTGCCGAAGGACTTCTCGAATCTGGCGAAGCCTACGAGGGGAAAATTATCGGCTTCAACAAGGGCGGCTTGTTGGTCCCCATGGGGAGGTTGCGCGGTTTTGTGCCCGGCTCCCAGGTCAGTGTAGTTCGACGCCTGGAATCTAGCGGTGGTACCCCTGAGCAGCGTTGGGGAGATATGATCGGCGAACCCATTACGGTCAGTGTAATCGAAGTCGATCGCGAGCGCCGTCGATTGATTCTCTCGGAACGCGCCGCGTTGCAGGAGACTCGCGAGACCCTCAAGGAACGCCTCTTGGACGAGTTGGAGGAAGGCGATATCCGTACCGGACGCGTCACCAGCCTGGCTGATTTTGGCGCTTTCGTCAACATCGAAGGAGCCGATGGCCTGGTGCACCTCTCCGAACTCTCCTGGGAACACATTGGGCATCCCAAGGAGGTCTTAAAGGTCGGTCAGGAAGTAAAAGTCAAAGTCATTAATGTGGATTATGACCGCAAACGCATTGGTCTTTCTATCCGCCAGCTGCAACCTGATCCCTGGCTGAAAAGAGTTGAGAACATAAAAGAGGGTCAGCTGGTGGAGGGCACGATCACCCACCTCACCAAGTTTGGTGCTTTTGCCCGGTTAGATGAAGAGCTGGAAGGTTTGATCCACATTTCCGAGTTGAGCGAACAGCGTGTTGCTCACCCCAAGGAAGTCGTTCATGAAGGCGATGTCGTCACCTTGAGAGTGATAAAAATAGACCCTGAGCGACATCGCATTGGACTGAGTTTACGCAAAGTCGATTCGCCGAAGTATACAGATTTTGACTGGAAAACCACCTTGGCTGAGGTTGTTGAGGAAACCCACGAGGAAGAGAGTAAAGAGGCCGAATCCGTTGGATCTGAAGAAGAAGTGGCTCCTGCAGAGGCAGAAGGACAAGGCCCTGAGGCAGTGACCGGATCGGAGATAGAGATCCCAACCGGTGCATCAGAAGCCTCAGAAGAACCCGAGGTTCAATCTGAAGTCTTCGAAGAGGAGGTTGAACAGGAAACGCCTTCAGGCGAAGAAGTAGCGGATGACGGCGAATCTGAAGCCCAGTTGGAGAGCGAAGCCGAGCCCGAGAAAGAAAATCAGGATTAGGTTTGGTCAAAGAGCGCACCGGACCCAGGTGCGCTTTTCTTTTTAACCGATTGCATATTGCGCCTTGGCCAGAGTTGATATCACTAACCATAATCTAAGAAATTTATTAACTTGCATTCCGTTAAGGTTAAAATAGCTGTAAGCGGTTAAAAACTCTGGTAGAATCCAATTGGACAAAAAGACTCGAAATCATAATATGCCTCTCGTAGCTCCCAGCGAATGTGGGCAGTTGTGGTGGAGTAAGAACGCAGGAGGTACCCTTTGTCTAGCATGGAAAGATTTACACAGCGGGCGCGAAGAGTGCTCAGCTTGGCTCATCAAGAAGCTGAGCGCATGCGTCATAATTACATAGGAACAGAGCACCTTCTAATGGGCTTGATCCGTGAGGAGGGTGGCGTTGCCGGTCGGGTGTTGCGTGAGCTCGGCTTGGAACCCGCGCGAGTTCAGGAAATGGTCGAGCGAATGACCGGGACCGGCACGTACCGAGGAGGCAAGTTAGAGCTATCACCGGGCACCCAGCAGGTCCTCGAACACGCCGTCGAAGAAGCTCGGCGCATGGGCCATCATTATATTGGTACGGAACATATCCTTTTGGGTTTGGTGCGTTATGGCGAGGGCGTTGCCCTCGATGTTTTAAGTAAGTTAGGAGTCACGCCTGAGCAAATCCGGCGTCAGACTCGGCGTGTGCTTCAGGAAAGCAGCGCATCTCGCAGGAGTTCAATGGAACGGAAACCCTCTAAGTCAGAAAAACAGCGACCAAAAACCCCTATGGTCGATCAACTTGCGGTAGATTTGACTGGGCTCGCTGAAGAAGACAAATTGGATCCGGTTATTGGTCGCCAGATGGAAATCGAACGCGTGATCCAAATCTTGGCGCGGCGCACTAAGAATAACCCGGCCTTGATTGGGGAACCCGGCGTCGGTAAAACTGCGATCGTAGAAGGCCTTGCACAGCGTATTATCGAGGGAGATGTCCCCGCGCCTCTTCTGGATAAGCGCGTCTTACAGTTGGATGTTGGTTCGCTGGTGGCGGGTACAATGTACCGCGGCCAGTTCGAAGAACGACTCAAGCGGGTTATTGATGAGTTGAAGGCCTCCGGAGCTATCCTCTTCATCGATGAGGTTCACATGCTCGTCGGTGCTGGAGCAGCCGGCTCGTCTGTGGACGCAGCCAATATTCTGAAGCCGGCCCTTTCTCGAGGCGAACTTCAGGTTATTGGCGCGACCACCATGGATGAATACCGCAAGCACATCGAAAGTGATGCCGCCTTGGAACGTCGTTTCCAACCCGTAGTGGTCGAAGAGCCCACGATCGATGAGACCATCGATATCCTGCGCGGCGTTCGCATGGCGTACGAGGAGCACCATCGTTTGACCATTTCTGATGATGCCATAGATGCCGCTGCCCGGTTGTCGGCGCGCTACGTAACCGAACGTTTTTTGCCTGACAAGGCAATCGACTTAATTGATGAGTCTTCCTCCCGCGTTCGAATGTACAAGAGCCCGGCTGCCAAAACATCCAAAAACCTGGTTTCCCAACTCAAGGAGATGCGCCAAAACCATAACCTTGCTTTGGAAGACGGGCGCTATGAAGATGCACAGGAGTTCTTAGAACGTCAGGAGAATCTGGAACGGCAATTGGAGCGCTTGCGCACAGGTTGGGATCGCAACAGCAGCCCGGTGGTAACTGCCGATGATATTGCCGAGGTCGTTTCCATGTGGACCGGGGTACCGGTGATGCAGATTGCCCAAGAGGAATCTGAGCGACTGCTCCAAATGGAAGAGGAATTGAGCAAGCACATTATTGGTCAGAAAGAGGCCATTGAAGCCATCTCCAAGGCAGTGCGGCGTGCCCGCGCTGGTCTAAAAGATCCACGCCGGCCGATAGGTTCCTTTATTTTCCTAGGCCCGACCGGGGTCGGCAAGACGGAGCTTACCAAGGCATTGGCTCGTTTCCTGTTCGGCAGCGAGGATGCTCTCATCCAGCTGGACATGTCCGAGTTCATGGAGCGCCATAACGTCAGCCGTCTGGTAGGTGCGCCTCCTGGTTATGTGGGTTACGAGGAAGCTGGGCAGCTAACCGAAGCGTTACGCCGCCGGCCTTACTCCATCGTGGTCTTCGACGAAGTTGAAAAGGCCCACCCCGAAGCGCATAACATGCTGCTCCAGATCATGGAAGAGGGCCACCTGTCTGATGCTCGTGGGCATAAGGTGGATTTCCGCAATGCGCTGATCGTGATGACCTCCAACGTTGGAGCGGATATGATCAAGCGCCAGACCTCTTTGGGCTTTGATCTGCAGCGTGATGAAGACCTGGAAGAGCGCCTGGCTTACGAAGAGATGCGCAAAAAATTGATGGATTCGCTGAAGCGGGTGTTCCGCCCTGAATTCATCAACCGCGTCGACTCGGTGATCGTATTCCGGGCTTTGAATAAAGAGGATATCAAGCAGATCGTCGAGTTGGAGCTGAATAAGGTCGCCACACGCCTCGAAGAACATGAGATCGTTTTGACTGCTTCGCCGGAGGCCTTGGGGTTGCTGGCTGACCTCGGCTATGATCCTGAAATGGGTGCTCGCCCTCTCAAACGGGTCATCCAGCAGAAGGTAGAAGATACTCTCTCCGATGCTCTCTTGGCAGGTGAGTTTTCGGATGGCGAAACGATCGTTGTCGATGTACAGGATGAAAAGATTAATCTCCGCCGGAAAGAGGATCAGCCCATTGACACTGAAGAGGCTCTCGCCGCTGGCTGAAATTCACCGGTTAAATTGAGACATTGGGAGAACGCAGAAAGGTCAACTCTTCTGCGTTCTCTTTTTTCTAGCGGCATTGTGTTGGCTTTCCTCCGTCGAGTTTCGAAACGGACAATGCCTTCCTATTTGAGACGTTACGGATGATACTATAATTATCCTATGGCTAAAACGCGCACTCAATATGTATGCCAACAGTGTGGGCGGGTTTCCCCGCGCGAATTAGGCCGCTGCCCTCAATGCGGCGCCTGGAACAGTATGGTGGAAGAGGCGGTTGCCCCTCCACCTACCAAGACAAAACGCGCTATCCGCGGCCTAGCGGGTCGCTCGACCCCTCGCCGAATCTCTGAAATCAGCGAGGATGTTGAAGAGCGCCTCCCCCTCCCAATTGGCGAATTCGCTCGTGTCCTAGGTGGCGGCGTAGTCCCTGGTTCGGTGGTCCTCATCGGCGGGGATCCAGGTATCGGCAAGAGCACTTTACTTCTGCAGACGGCCCTTGAAATGGCTCACCAAGATCCTGTGCTCTATGTTTCAGGGGAAGAGTCTGAGCGCCAGATCAAAATGCGAGCTTTGCGCCTCCTCCGAAGTGATGATAGCCCCGATGGTGACCGATCGATCCCCAAGGAACTCTACCTTGTCACCGAGACGAACATGGAGGCGATCCTGGAGCATGTCGCTGACGTGAAACCTCGATTGCTTATCGTTGATTCCATTCAGACCACTACGCTCCCAGAATTGGAATCCTCCGCCGGCTCGGTCTCTCAGGTCCGTGAGAGTGCCTCCCGGCTGCGGGAATTGGCCAAGTCCTCTGCTGTGTCCGTATTCCTTATTGGTCATGTCACCAAAGAGGGGACGATTGCCGGCCCACGCGTCCTTGAACATATTGTGGATACCGTTTTGTACCTCGAAGGCGATCGCTTTCAATCTTACCGCCTGTTGCGCTCAATTAAGAATCGCTTCGGCGCTACTTCTGAAGTAGGCGTATTTGAGATGCGTGAGCGTGGCATGGCTGAAATCGCCAATCCGTCCGAGGCTTTTCTTGCAGAGCGCATGGTAAATGCGCCAGGCTCGGCTATCGTTGTCACCATGGAGGGCACGCGACCCCTATTAGTGGAAATTCAGGGTCTCACCACCCATACCTCATTCGGCAATCCCCGTCGCACGCCAAACGGAGTGGATTTTAACCGTTTATTGTTGACCGTGGCAGTGCTCACGCGACGCGTTGGCCTCCGGCTCAGTGAGCAGGACGTCTTCGTTAATGTCGTTGGGGGGCTAAAAGTTAGTGAGCCTGCTGCTGATCTGGCGATTGCTGCTGCCATAGCCTCCTCCACTCGCGATTTGCCTGTCCGGGCCGCCACGGTCCTGATTGGTGAAGTTGGTCTCTCGGGGGAATTGCGCATGGTCAACCAAATGCCGGCTCGGCTACATGAAGCTGCTAAATTGGGATTCACAGCGGCTGTTGTGCCGCGGCGTTTGCGTCGCGGGGAACCCTGGCCTGAAGATATTCGGGTAATCGAGGCGCGATCGTTGCGCCAGGCGCTTGATCACGCTCTCCTGGATGGCAGCTCCTAGGTTTAGAAGCCGCTGCAGATGCTTTGAATCCCCGGATGGTCAAGGGTCTACAAATTCACTTTTCTTTATACTAAACCTACGTAAACCTACATTGACAGTTTTCCTTAAGTTCTGATAGATTTGCATAGAATTTTGTGTTCAGAAAGCCCATTTGCCGAGTCTATCGGCAGACTAGGTAATTTCGCGCAAATCTTATTTGAAATCGGACGGATAATGCTTCGAAAACGGATCCAACTTGGCTTGATTCATGTTGCCGTGGCCATGACTCTGGTGCCTATCAACAGCACTCTCAACCGCATCATGATCAAGGAGTTAGCCCTGTCCGCCACACTCGTGGCCGTGTTGGCTTCCCTACCATACCTGTTCTCGCCCATTCAAGTTGCCATTGGCTCATTTGCCGACCGGCACCCCTTATGGGGTCGACGGCGTAGCCCTTTTATTGTCTTCGGTTTGTTGCTTTGCGTTTTGGGAGTGGTCCTCTCACCTCAGGCCGCCTTTTTGATGGCCGCGAAATTTTGGCCCGGATTGTGGTTGGGTTTGTTGGCTTTTGGCGCCTGGGGCATGGGTTTTAACTTTGCCACAGTCTCTTACCTTTCCCTGGCCTCCGACTTATCGGGAGAAAAGGATCGCGGGAAAACGATTGCCGTGATGTGGTTTATGATGATCAGCAGCATCATCCTCACTGCGATCGTGTTAAGCCGATTGGTAGATCCTTTTACGCCCCAAGCCATGCTGCGTGCTTTCTGGCTGATTGGGCTGGCCGCCCTGGCTTTGGGCGGTATTGGGCTGATCAATCTTGAAGGACGGTCTCTGCCCTCACGGGCCGCAGACAAATCGCGCCATTCCTGGGGAGAGTTGGCCAGCACGGTATTAGCAAACCGGCAAGCCACTCTGTTCTTCGTATATTTGACTATTTTGTTGTCCGCAATTTTGGGACAGGATATCCTTCTTGAGCCCTTCGGTGGGGAAGCTTTTAATATGTCCGTAAAGGCCACCACCCGCATCACTTCTCTCTGGGGCACCTGCGTTTTGTTGGCTTTGATTGCCGCAGGGTTCCTGGAATCCCGTATGAGCAAACAGTCCGTGGCCGCTTGGGGAGGCGGAACAGCATTATTTGGGTTTGGGTTGATCGCCCTGAGCGGCGTCCTAGCCCATCAGAAGATCTTCTACGGCGGCGTAATCATCCTGGGGTTGGGGACCGGACTATCGACAGTTTCCAACCTTTCACTGATGCTCGATATGACCACTTCCGGAAATGTGGGTTTATTCATCGGTGCTTGGGGCATGTCCAATGCCATTTCGCGACTGCTCGGTTCTGTATTGGGAGGCGCAGTGCGGGATGTGGTCACCCAACTGCTCAGTAATCCCGTAATGGGATACGTGACCGTATTCGGGGCCGAAGCCGCTATGTTGTTTGGCTCACTGCTCCTGCTGCGGCGCATCGATGTTTCTGCGTTTCGCCGGCAGGCAGAAGAACCTCCACTGGTTGAGCGGGCTGCTTTGGCCGCGGATAGTTGATAACTTTTGCAGGAGAAAATATGGCCGGTGACTGGCTTAGTCTAAGTGAAGTATCCAAGATTTTGGGGGTCCATCCCAGCACTGTCCGGAACTGGTCCGACCAAGGCTATCTGCCGGTTCACCGGACGAAAGGAGGCCATCGTCGCTTCCAGCGCGGCGAGGTGGAACTCTGGATGCAATCCCAGCGCGAGAACGGCACCAACGAAAGCCATCTCGTGGTTCAAAACGCTCTCAAACGGACCCGCCTTCAAATTAGTGAAGGCCGCCTCGAATCGGAAGAATGGTATCAGAAGCTGGACGAGGATGCCCGTGAGCAGTACCGGCGCAGTGGGCGCGCCCTGCTCCAGGGATTGGCCGGTTATCTGGCGGATGATGGCGAAAGCGCCGAAGCTGAAGCGCGTTCTCTGGGATATGAATATGCCTCGCGGGGATGGCGCTACGGCCTGGGCTGCTCACAGGCTACGCATGCTTTCCTTTTCTTTCGTAACGTTTTGATGGATTCGATGTTAGCGGTGTACGAAGCGGCTGCGGTAAATTCCCCACAGGCCTGGAGTGAGATGTTTCGAAAGATCGGCGCTTTTACCGATCAAATTTTGATCACCCTATTGGAGACTTATGATGCTTACCAGCGAGGCAATCGATGAACCGCCAGAGCAAACGCTTCTCGCCATCCAGATGGTCGCAGTATTTGGTTCCCGCGTTGCTGGTTATCTTGGGCCTTGCCCTGCTGGCAACGATCCTGGTGGTCGCTCTCGCTGTCCTGGGGTTTACCCCCGGGATTTGACCGTGGGTTACCGTTAACCGGTATCCGACCTCGAATTGTTGGAGGTTTTCATGCATTACATCTCGATCCTTTCTACACTGGTGACCTTCGTGTTTGCCTACGCGGTGTTCAATCGCTATCGCCACCGGGGAGGCACTCACCTCTTGCTTTGGGGTATTGGTTTGAGCCTCTATGGCTTGGGTACCTTAACGGAAGCGGTGACGATATTTACTTTCAAAGCTTTGGCGCTCAAGATATGGTATTTGAGTGGCGCCATGCTGACGGCCGCCTGGTTGGGTCAGGGGACCATCCACCTGTTAGTCAGGAAGCGCGGCGTCGCGGGGACATTGACGTTTGCCCTGGCAGTAATTTCTTTAGTCGCAGCTGCTCTGGTACTTGCCGCTCCAATCAGCGCTGCGGCGGCTTCGTATAATCTGGACCAGCCTATTTCGGCCCAGTACAAAGGTATTCTGACCCGTAATGGGGGAATCATAGCCCTGACCATCATTCTGAATATTTATGGCACTCTGGGTCTGGTGGGGGGAGCGATATATTCGGCCTACCTCTTTTGGCGCAAACAGGTGCTCATCAACCGCGTCGTGGGGAACATCCTTATCGCGGCTGGAGCCCTGATGCCGGCTATGGCTGGTTCCTTCATCAAGGCCGGGCTGGCCGATTGGCTCTATTTGAGCGAGTTCTTGGGTGTGGTGTTGATGTATGCTGGCTTCATTCAGGCCACCGTCCATCGCCGCGTAACAGAGGCTCCAGCTACCTCATCTGCCACAGCGAGATAAATACGAAGCGCTCCTCTCTGGGTCTGGCTCAGGTATGGGGGGTGGACGGCAGGCGCCGTTCACCTCGAAAAGCATCTTGCCCGCTGAAAGCGCAAGACCGAAAATTATTTGGCTGTATGACTCCAGGCTAGCAGTTATAATGAAGGTGAACATATTTGGAGGTAGTAATGAGTATCCTTGAGTCTTTGGTAAGTATCCCTGCAATCTCGCGGGTTCGTCGCAATCACGGCCTGGAACATGCCACCTTGCATGTCTTGTCCCAGCGTTTTCCAAGAGTAAGTATGGCCGGGCACTCAGATATGCGCGGTTTCTGGCTGTTAGGGGATGTTTCTCTGGAAGCGGTACAGGAAAGCATTGAGGAAGCTCTGGCCCGTATGCGGGCTGGCGAGCACGACTTAGCTGTTCATGAGCATTGTGGCACGAATTTCGTCACTGCGGGGATCATGGCCGGATTGGCGGCCGGCGGTTCGATGTTCGGTGTTGGCCGCCGCTTCCGGGATAAACTGGAGCGCTTGCCACTGGCCGTGATGATGGCTACAGTGGCTCTGATCTTTAGCCAACCGCTCGGTCTTCTATTCCAGGAGCGGGTAACGACCTCGGGCCAGCCCGGGAATTTGGAAGTTCTTGAGATTACTGCTTCTAAACGCGGCCGCATTAACGCCTATCGTGTTGTGACGCGAGGTTAAAGATGGCACCGGAGCCCCCGGTGGTTTATTTGCTTCATGGTGAGGATGAGTTTGCCATTGCCCAGTTCATCGCCCAACTAAAGGCGAAGCTGGGCGATCCTTCTGCCATCGAGATGAACTTTACCCATCTCGATGGGCGTTCTCTGTCTTTCGACGAACTCATTACTGCCGCCAGTGCTATGCCTTTTCTTTCCAGGTGCCGGCTAGTTGTCTTAACCCATCCCTTGGTATATGCTAGAAATCCAACTGCTAAGCAGCGCTTATTGGAATACCTCGGGCAAGTACCCCCCACGACGGCCTTGGTTCTGGTTGAACAGCATGCCTTAACAAGTGAGCGGGACCGTCGCCGCGGAAGACTTCAGTGGTTGGAAGAGTGGGCCACACAGTCCGCAGACCGTGTCTACTTGCGTCTATTTAACTTACCGAAAGGGCCGGCGATGGCACATTGGATACAGGACCGCGCCAAGGAGTACGCGGGCCAATTCACCTACCAAGCTGCCGCTGCATTAGCTCAATTGGTCGAAGATGACACCAGGCTGGCGGATCAGGAAATCCAAAAACTGCTGGCGTATGTGAATTTTCAGAGGCCCGTGGAGCCAGATGATGTTGAATACCTCACCTCGCTTTCCATGCAGGGCGATATTTTCGCTTTAGTAGACGCTCTGGGGAATCGAAATGGCCTGGCTGCCATAAAGATGCTCCACTGCCTGCTGGAGACGGAAGACCCCCTAGGAATCTTCGGCATGGCGGTGCGCCAGTTCCGCTTGCTGCTGCTGGCTCGAGAAGTACTGGATCGAGGCGGGGGCGAATCAGAAGTTGTCCGGCAACTAAGCGTGCATCCATATGTGGCGCAAAAGATAAAAGACCAGGCTAGCGGTCTCGTGCTCACAACGCTGGAATCCATTTATCGCCAGCTGCTGTCCATGGATTTGGCCATAAAAAGTGGGCAGATGGACGCCAGTCTGAGCCTGGACCTCTTTATTGCCCAACAGGTCTGACGATGGATTCACGCCGCTGGCTGGCCGTTCAGGCCATTCACGCCAATCCAAATGTGGTTCGGCAGAACGGACTTCGAAGTCCGCACCATCACGTTTCCCGCGGAAAACACAGTGTCCGGATCTGGTTCGTTTGATTTATCTTCAGGGCTAACCGGCGCCATGCTGGGGTGTACAAAGCACAAATTCGGACGAAGCCCGTACTTGTTTTGGTAATAATCAGCCGCATGCTCGATCTTCGTGAGCAGGTCGGTCTTCTTATCATTGTCGAACCATAGCATACCGATTTTCATCTTATACCTCCAGCCAATTAAGATAATTAGGCCCCTTTGGTTTCCGATGGGAGGATCTGTACACCTCGCCGGAAACTGGAGATCCGTTATCAACGAAAAT
>DASQQR010000312.1:0-8001 GCA_035643335.1 Anaerolineales bacterium | reverse complement strand
TGAATGATCGCCTTTCTTGGCTATATCAATGATAATCCGGGTCGGGCATGTATCTGGATGTTCAATAAAAGGCAATGATATCAAGGCTGCCAAAAGGTAAAAACTTGTGCCTTTGAATGATATTACGCATTACGTTTCACGTCTCACGCATCACCTTCTGAAAGGAGTATCCAACGATCATGACCCTCTCTACCCCCCTCGATATTTCTGAATACCCGGAGCTCGACGCTCCAGCCCGAATTTTACTCGGTCCCGGCCCAAGCATTGTTCATCCCCGGGTCTTGCGCGCTATGGCCGCACCCCTGGTAGGGCACCTGGATCCGTATTTCCTCGAGTTAATGGATCGCATCCAGAGCCAGTTGCGCTACATCTTTGAGACCCAGAACACGCTGACTATCCCGGTTTCGGGAACTGGCAGCGCGGCCATGGAGACCGCGGTGGCCAATATGGTTGAGCCTGGGGATGCAGTGCTGGTGTGCATCAACGGCTACTTTGGAGGCCGTATCGCTGAGATGGCGCGCCGTTACGGTGGCCAGGTGAGAACAATTGAACGCCCTTGGGGACAAGTATTCGATCCCACTGAAGTAGAGGAAGCATTGAAGGGCCATCCCGCTAAGGTGGTCGCCATAGTGCACGCCGAAACCTCCACTGGGGCAGAGCAGCCTTTGGGCGAGATCGCCAGGATCGTCCACGATCAGGCGGGCATACTAATCGCGGACGCGGTCACCTCGTTGGGCGGCCTGCCGGTGCGAGTAGACGAAATCGGCATTGATATCTGCTACAGCGGTTCGCAAAAGTGCCTGAGCTGCCCTCCCGGGTTGGGTCCCATCACGCTCAATGAACGCGCCGAGCGTGTTCTGCGGGAACGCAAAACGCCGGTTGCCAATTGGTACCTGGATCTGTCGATGGTGCAGAGGTATTGGGGTGCCGAGCGCACGTATCACCACACGGCCCCGATTACGGCCAATTATGCTCTCTATGAAGGTCTGCGCCTGGTCTCCGAAGAGGGCCTGGAAAATCGCTGGCGGCGCCATCGTAAGAACGCTGAACTGCTATGGCAAGGCTTGGAGGATCTGGATCTCAGTTTGCACGTTCCTGAGGAGTACCGTCTTCCCACCCTTACCACGGTTCGCATTCCGGAGGGCGTCGACGATGCGGGGATCCGCCAGCGTTTGCTCAATGAATATAATATTGAGATTTCTGGGGGCCTGGGCGAGCTGAAAGGCAAAGTCTGGCGGATCGGGCTGATGGGCTACTCGTCGCGTCCCGAGAACGTGATCCTGTTCCTGTCCGCTCTGGAGAGGTTGCTTTATAAACGCTAGGTTAGCAGAAAGTTATTTTTCCTCGGACGTGGGCCAATACTGCATCAAAATCAACTGCGTGACGATCCCGAAGATTACCAGCGCAAAGTAAGCGACGATGGCGTTGAAAACGTTCAACTGGATGGTTTGAACAATCAAGCTGGCACCGGTCAGAGTGGAGAGCAGAATCAAGGAGAAGTCAAACCAGACCAAGGCAAGCAGAATAACCACCAGCCCTGCGACCACCATGAGGGGCCAGGTGACCCAATCTGTAGCCAGGCCCAGGATGCCGGGGATCGTAGCGAGCAGATAACCGCCCGCCAGAAACAGCACGATTGCGGTCATGATACGGCCAAGCAAGGTTGCCAGCAGCCCGGTAACCACGCCAATTCCCAGGGAGGTCATGAGCAAATTGCTGTCGGGCGTGATGTTAAAGTAGATCGGCGCCAGGAAGAAGGCGCCGATGAATGCAACCCCGCCAGCGAACAGCCCGTATAGCTGCCGCCCTGTTATCAAAGTAATAAAACCGAGTGTAAGCTTAAGCATCGTGGCGTACATGGTGTTCAATCCTCAGCATTCGAGGAGCGACTTTGTGCTCCTGATCTTTCTATCCATTCTCATTATAGATAGAAATCCAGGTCGTAGCTCAAGCCTGTAACAGAATCGGTTGGCGAATTTGGCTTTTTAGGCTTCATCCGGCGTGCTGAATCGATAACCGAACCTGCGAACATTGTGAATGTAACGCGGCGCGGCCGGGTCGTCTTCGATTTTGGTCCGCAACCAATGAATGTAGACGAACAGCTTGCGGTAATCCTCGACTGATTGCTCCCCCCACGCATTGATAAGCAGTTCCTCCCTGCTAAGCGCTTGTCCAGCGTGCCTCATCAGCATGGCCAGCAGCTCGAATTCTCGCCTTGAGAGCTCAATCTTTTCGCCGCTCTTGTAGACCTGCCGCGAATCCGGATCTAGGGTGATCTCGCCTATAGTTATTGGCTCATTCTGCTGGATTTGGTGGTCCAGATGTGCCCGCCGCAGCTTGGACCGGATGCGAGCCAATAATTCGCGAAAAGAATAGGGCTTGGTGACATAATCGTCCCCGCCCGCCTCCAGGCCGCGCACACGATCCATTTCATCTTCCCGCATGGTGATCAGGATGATTGGTACGGGGCTGCTGGCCCGAATCCGGGCACAGATTGCTTGCCAATCCGTACCCGGTAGACTGATGTCCATCAAGAGGATATCTGGCCGGAATGCCTCGATGGCCCTCAAGCAATCAGCTTCGTTTTCTACGCTCCTTATCTCGAAGCCATGCAGCTCCAGGTTAGCGGATAAAGATTTGTTGATCCCAGGATCATCGTCGAAAATCAGAATTCCAGACAAGGAACTATCCTTTAGCAATACTATGGCGATACCAATTTCCTCAGCGCATTCAACGCCCGGTGTTGGAGCACGCGTACCGCGCCGCTTGAGCGGCCCAAAACCTGAGCAACCTCCTCGGTGGACAATTCACTTAAGAACCGGGCAACCAGCACCAGCTGGTAGTCATCGTTCAGTTTTTCGAGCGCCTGTTTGACCTCTTGGTGTTGGATGTTATCGAGGGCTGCCTTGCTCGGATTGGCCCGACTGTCGATCTGCATCTCTTCCCCAAGAGAGACGATATCCTTTGAGTTGGCTGAACGCCGGCGATGGTCGATCAGCAAATTGCGAGCAATATGGAATATGTAGGCCAAAAATGGGACGCCTTGATCTTCAAACCTTGGAAGTGAGCGCCACACGCGGAAGAAAGTCTCTTCGGTCAGATCTTCGGCATCCTGGCGGTTATTCAGGCGCGAATAGAAGAATCGAAATACAGGCTGGAGATGCCGGTCATACAATTCACCAAAGGCCTCGGCATCACCATTTTTTGCCCGGTCAATTAGCCTGCTTTCATCGTCTTCATTCCGGCCTGGAAGGTTCTTTAGCATGGAAGGATGCGGGTCAAGGTAAAGAAGGGCGCGAGCGATAATTGGCGGAAAGTGGAAACATCACATCGCGGTGTTCCCGGTTGAGAATTCAACCATAGCGTATTCACTGCCGTATTGGCCGAAATTTGCTTCCCGCGGTGTGCGATGGCCTATGCGTTTGTATTATATGGGAATTAATTGAACTTTAATCTCCCCCTGTAACAAAATTGGTTGGTGGATTCTCGGCACGGGAAAACGGAACAGCGGCTGGCCGAGCAGAGATAATTAAAGGATGGCTCAGCGGATCAACACTGATACAGGAAATTCGTGTTCATTTGGATGACCTCGATGTTGACCTCATCAACCACAGATTCCAGCCAGGATTTAATCGTCCTTGGATTAAACTCATCGATGGTTCCCAGAATCTCCCGCTTTCCGTCTCCCAGATCGATCACTACGACGATGCCAAGCTTTGGGCTTACATTCAGGAGGAAATTGGTGTCCAGCGCGTACCGCTTGGAGGAATCCGCCTCGTTCTCAGCATCCACGCGATCCAATAATTTCTGGCGATCGCGCCATACGGTCGTATGGCTTAATTTGATTCCATTCTTTTGAAGGAAACTGGCGATATCCCGGTAGCTCAACCCGAGAACCCAGGCAAGAGCAGCCAGATAGCGAATCCGCTCCGTTTGCGTGGATTGGTCCACTCCACTTGGATATTTGCGGAATGTACGCCCACATTCGCTGCAGCGGTAGCGATGCACCTCGGTTTTGCGATTGCGCTGATCGTAAACGGTCCGCTGAGATCTGCCCCAACGCTGCAGAACTTGGCTGCCGCAGTGGGGACATCCCAAGGGTCTGGTGAGCGGGGTAGTTTTTATGCTGGGTAGGCGAAGCAGGATCACAGGCATAGTTATTAAGGACAGGAGAATGTTTTGATTTCGTTGGTTAATATATTTAACGAAATTCTGACATCCCACGTTACAGGTCTTGGGTGCTTCAATAATTGGCGGGGGGGAGGGCTGGATGGAAGGGCAGCTGGCGTGCCCCCATGACAGCACTCAGTTCAGGGATATGGTTCTGTTGGTTTCGGCGCCGGAGGTGGGGGTGGGTAGGGATCCGGTGGAGGCGGCTTGGTAGGTGGTTTGGTTGGGGGCGGTTGGGTCGGAGGGGGTTCGGTAGGCTCTTGGGTTGGCTGTGCGGTAGAGGTAGATTTTGGTTTTCTAGGTGGTTTAGACGTGCGGGTAGGTTCTTTGGTCGCTGAAGGCGTGAGGCTGGGAAGCAGAATGATATTGGTGGGCGTTGGCGGGGCGGTCTGAGTCGGATGCGGCCGGATCGCAGTTGGTTGGGATCGGGTTGGCGTGGCCGTCGGTGGGATGGATGGCTCCGTGGAGGGTGGTTGTGCGGCTGTGGCGCTGGCGCGGGGAAGACCCGATTCTGCGCTTGGCACCGGCGTTCTCAAGCTGTCTTGAACTTCGTCAAAAGCTCGCAAGCTGTCCTCACTGGCTTGATCGGCCAGCGCGTCCTTAATCAAACTCAGTTTGACGGCCGGAACGCGGTTCGACCTGGGATCGGCGCTATAGTCGGCAGTCAGGATCGAATGTAGCGCTACCGGTACCCAGTGGGGTTCTCCCCTGGAAGAGTGTCTGGAATTGATTACGGACAGCGGCAGGCTTAGCATAGCCAGGAAGATTAGTGCGATCAGCCAAACCAGGCCCGCGGGATTCTTAGCCGGCATTTGGCTCCGGGGACGGGACCGGACCTTATCCATCGGTGACCTTCACAGCTGCGCCCGCAGCCTCGTCTTGGATGCGTTCTTTGTTTCTTCCGTTATCCTCGAGCCACAAACGGTAGAGCCACAATTGGGACAGCTTGCCTTTGAAGGCATGTTCGCCCAGAGGTGCCAGCCGGAACTCGGCACGCCGGTCCTTCAAGTACGTCAGAGTGCTTTCACTGATCACCACGCCGGTCTCGCCAAACTGGCGGGAAATCGCCTGCATGCGCTGTACGGTGTTGACCGTATCTCCGATGACAGTATAGTTCAACCGGTCTGCGGTGCCCAGTCCACCAGCGGTCACTGGACCGGTATTGAGACTGATGCCCGTAATGAGGGCCGGCTCGTGGCGCTTGGCCCGGCGCGCGTTGATCTGCTCGATCACCCCGGTCATCTCGACGGCCGCCCGACAGGCCTGGTAGGCGCTATCTTCTGGGGGTTGCGGGGTGGGCAAGATGCCGAAGAATGCCAGCATGGCATCGCCCTCAAATTTGTCCACCACGCCTCCATGCGCAGCGATAATCGGAACCAATTCACCGAAATATTCGTTCAACCAGTTCAGGATCGTGGTTGGGGCTTCCTTTTCCGAAAGCGTGGTAAATCTGCGGATGTCGCTCATCAATACGGTAGAGGTCGAGGTTTGCCCTTCCAGGCGCAGATCGCCCGAGGCGAATGAATGGCGCAGGGCCTCGCGCACTTCGGGCGAGACGGTCCGCCCCAGCAAATCGCGATAAATCGATCCCTCCTGCAGGCCGGACACCATGTAATTGAAGGCGTGCGCCAGCACGGCCACTTCGTCGTTACCCTTGGGTGGGACCTTGACCTCCAAATTGCCGTGTGCTACCTGCGTCGAGGCGTGTACGACCTGGGAAAGGGGAGTGGTCACCTGGTTAGCCAGGTACGCGCCCAGTATGATTACGCATAGGAAAGTCAGTGCCACGATAAGGAAAGCTTGAGCGCGGGTAAAGGTTGATGGTTTCAGTAAGAAATTCTCGGTCAAAGCCACGCCCATCACGCCAATATCCTCACCGTTACGCGCCTCCCAAGGACCCAGAATCTCGGAATAGCCCGTGGTGGCTAGTGGTAAACTCCGCATCAGGCTCTTCTGATCCTGTTTTTCGAGCACGCCTGAAAGCAATTCTCGCGGCAGAGGCGGGACTTCTCCCGAACTGAGCAGGGTCGAAGCGAGAAGTTCTCCATCCAGGTCGTAGAATGTGATTTGGGCCAGGGTATCCTGGCGCATCTGGCGCGCCAGCGCGGTGGTCGACTTACCCACCAAAATCACGCCCGCCAGTTGGTTCTCCTGGAAGATCGGGCCGGCAATGTAGAAATAGGCGCCCCAAGGCGCGCGGACCAGGCCAGCGTATTTGTCGCCTTGCTGGTCCACCTCCTGGCGCAATACGCGCTGGACAAAATCCCATTGTGCCTGGGTAGCCTCGCCCTTTAAAGCGGTAAAATTTTCCGCATCACCACCCGGTTGGCTGCGCAGAGAGAGAACGCTGAACCCTTGGGTGTCCAGGATCTCGATGGCTTCTTCCCGGTAATTGATGGCGATAGGTAAGGCGATCTCGCGCAACCTGCCAGCATCGCCTGCCCGGATCGCTTCGGGGACACCCTCGGTATTGGAGAGCAGGCGCAAGGTTTCCAGCATGCGGTTTTCTTCTTGTACGATCCAGTCCGCCGAAAGCGTACGCGTATCAATCAATTGGTTGGTGAAGCGTTCCTGGAATCCTTCCAGGAGGAAGCGGCTGCCCAGGTAAACCGCGGTAATCGCAAAGAGCAGCGCCAGCAAGGCAAAGGGTGCTGTGAGCTTTACACGTATCGGGACTCGAACTGGCGGCAGTTCGCCTGGAGAGGGTTTCAGTTCCCGCGCTTTTTCACCTCGCTCCAATTTCTCCAGAGATTTTTGAATCCACTCGGGGGTAAACGGCTCACGCAAGAATACCGTCCCACCTTGCTCTTTGGCCAACATTTCGCGGCGTACATCCGGGTGGCGGCTGGTGATGATAACGTTCGTTTTGGCCAGGTGGCGGCGAATGTGGCTCAGAATCTCGAGCCAAACGTTTCCAGCCATGTGGATATCCAGGAACACGAGATCGGGGCGTTGGCCGTTCACCAATTCGAAAGCCTGGGTGGCGTCAGTGGTCTGCCAGACTTTGTCGCCGCGTTTCCTGAAATAACCTCCTAAGACTTGGGCAGAAGTCTTCTCGGATTGTACGATGATGACGCGCTGAGGCATGAATTTTTGCTGCTTTCTTCCTTATTCAAAAAATTGTGCGATTCCCGGCGCACTAAATATAAGGAAGCAAGCCGCATTGGTCAAGTGAAAACCCCTCACAGAAATGATAGACTAACTTTCTTGTTTTGCTTATTAGAATTTGTAGAAACGGCATCCCTATGCCCGTCTTTCCCACCTATGTAGCAAGGGCATCCCTATGCCCGTCTTACTGGCGACATGAACCGGCCGAAATATCAACTTCCGATGGAAAGGCAGGTTGGTGATTTACAAAGAAACTAAACCGGGATTTCTAATGCCGACCAGTATTCCTCCGCATAGGCTTGTTTCTGTCCCCACAACAGCCCGTAAATTTGATTCAACCGCTCCGTTGTTTTTTCAACGAAGTTATCCATTTTTTCTTTAGTCAGGTATTTGAACCGCCGTTTACACAACGCCGCCACTTTCTCATCCTCTCGCTGGTAGAAGTCCTTGATGTATTGGATGCGCTGTTCCACAGCCTCAACTGGCATGAAGTCCAGGTAGTCGTCCGTATACTTGCTTTGCAGGAATACCCGCCAGAAGAAAGATTCCGGATGGTTTCGGGCGAAGAGGAAATCCAGGCCGTACCAATCTTGCTTGACTTCCCAAATAAAATCAGGGTCTGACTCAAAACGCAAGGGGTAGCGAACACGAGTAGGTTGCTCGATCATCACGTGCCACAAGTTGTCGGTCACCAGGTGGAAGAAATAGCCCAGCAGGAAAGAA
>DASQQR010000311.1:0-4514 GCA_035643335.1 Anaerolineales bacterium | reverse complement strand
CAATTCAGAGTGTCGGAGTCTATGTCCCCGGTGGCAGTGCACCGTTGCCCTCCTCGTTATTGATGTCGGTGATCCCGGCTCAGGTGGCCGGCGTAAGCCGGATCGTGGTGTGCACCCCGCCCATTCCGAATTCTGGTATCCCCGCTGCCGCCCATTTATGCGGGGTCGATCAGGTCTTTCAAATCGGCGGCGCGCAAGCCATCGCTGCAATGGCCTTCGGCACCCAGAGTGTGCCCAAGGTGGCCAAGATCGTGGGCGCTGGGAACTTGTTCGTCACCCTCGCCAAACAGCAGGTCTACGGCGTCGTGGGGATAGATGGCCTGGCCGGCCCAACCGAGACCATGGTGATCGCCGACCAAACGGCCAACCCTGCCTGGGTAGCCGCTGACCTGTTAGCGCAGGCCGAACATGACGTGTTGGCCAGTGCCATACTCCTAACACCGGATCGTGATCTCGCCCGCCAGGTGCAATCCGAAGCCGCCGGCCAGATCGAAGATCTATCCAGAGCTGAGATTATCGCCCAATCCCTGGCGCAAAGCAGCGGCATTGTGCTCACACCCGATCTGGAGAGCGCCGCCGCCCTGGCCAACGACTACGCCCCCGAGCACCTGTGCCTGTCGGTAGCCGATCCGCGTGCGCTGGCAGGCCGGATCCAAAATGCCGGCGGGCTCTTTCTGGGCGAACGTTCTTTCGAGGTGCTCGGAGACTACGTCGCCGGTCCCAGCCACGTGATGCCCACCGGCGGCACGGCGCGCTTTGCTTCCCCACTAAACGTGCTGGATTTCGTGAAGCTCTCCAGCGTGATCGATCTGGACGCCGCCACCAGCCGGGAGATCAGCCCCCTGGCTGCTGAAATCGCCCGCGCCGAACGCCTCACCGCCCACGCCGCGGCCGCCGAGAAACGCGTGCAGGCAGGCTGATATGTTCAATCCCGAAGTTTTGGTCCGTTCTCACATCCGGAGCATGCCAGCTTATGAGCCGATCCTGCCCTTCGAGGTGCTTTCAGAAAAGCTCAAGCGGCCTGCATCCGAGATCATCAAACTGGACGCCAACGAAAATCCTTATGGCCCGCTAGCCATCGTCAAAGACACTTTGTCACAGTTGGCCCATCCTCACATCTACCCCGATCCACAATCCCGGCAGCTGCGCGAAGCGCTGGCCGAATTCCACCGCGTGCCGGCGGAAAACATCCTGGTGGGCGCTGGGGCGGATGAATTGATCGACCTGACCATACGATTGCTGGTCGAACCGGGAGACGCCATCCTGAATTTCCCACCCACGTTTGGCATGTACGCATTTGACGCGGACCTCAACCGCGCTCGGGTGATAACCATCCCGAGGACAACAGATTTCCATCTCGATGAAAAGGCGATCGAATCTACTCTGGAACGGGAAAAGCCGGTGTTGGCCTTCCTGGCCCAGCCAAACAATCCGGACGGAGGTCTCTTACCCGGGAGGCTGATTGACTGGATTTTGCAGTTCCCGGTCATCGTCGTTCTGGACGAGGCCTACATCCAGTTTTCGGCCGGGGGATCAAGCTGGCTTGAGGAAGTTATCAGCAGGAAGAATTTGATTGTTTTGCGGACTTTCAGTAAATGGGCTGGCCTGGCCGGTCTACGCGTGGGCTACGGCGTCTTTCCGGACGAGCTCATGCCGCATCTGTGGAAAATCAAGCAGCCTTACAACGTTTCGGTAGCCGCCTCGGCCGCCGCTTATGCCTCACTGCAAAACGCTGAACAACTGCATGCCATCACGGCTAAAATCGTGGCCGAACGTGAGCGGCTCTTCTCCTGCTTGCGTGATATCTCCTACCTGCAACCGTTCCCTTCTCAAGCCAACTTCATCCTCTGCAAAGTGATTGGCCGGCAGGCTGCAGAACTCAAAACTGCCCTGGCGCAGAGGGGCATTTTGGTGCGCTACTTCAATAAGCCGGGCCTGCGCCAATATATCCGTATCAGCGTCGGCAAACCGGAATATACCGATGTGCTGACCACAGCATTGCACGACCTGGAGGCAAACCCATGAGAACTGCCGTGATTACTCGTACTACCAATGAGACGGAGATATCTTTGCGCCTGAACCTGGACGGTAGCGGCGCCTGCAAGATCGATACCGGGATTGGCTTTCTAGATCATATGCTCAGCCACCTTGCCATACACGGCTTTTTCGATTTTCAATTGGAGGCCAAGGGCGACCTGCACGTTGACGCACACCATACGGTTGAAGATTGCGGGCTGGTTTTGGGCCAGGCAATCGACCAGGCGCTGGGAGACCGCCAGGGCATCGTACGTATGGCATCAGCCTATGTGCCCATGGACGAAGCCCTGGCCTTCGTCGCAGTTGATCTCTCTGGACGGCCCTATGCCGTGGTCGAAGCGCAATGGCATGCACCAATGATAGGAAACATACCTGCTAGTTTGTGGCCGCACTTCCTGGAAACGCTTGCAATGAGCGCCCGCAGCAACCTGCATGCCAGAGTCCTGTACGGGCGTGACGACCATCACCAGGTCGAGGCGCTCTTCAAAGCGCTGGGCCGCGCCTTGGACGCGGCCACCCAAAGCGATCCCCGGCGAGCCGGCCAGGTGCCCAGCACAAAGGGAAGTTTGACGTGATCGCCCTGATTGACTGCGGCCTCGGAAACTTACGCTCGGCGCAAAAAGCCCTCGAAGCGGTGGGTGCAAACGTATGCCTGACCTCCGAGGCCAGCGATATTCAGGCTGCCGGCAAAGTCGTGCTGCCGGGGGTGGGAGCGTTCGGGGACGGCATGTCCGGGCTGCGCAAGCGTAACCTGGTTACCGTGATCAAATCGGTGGTCAGTCAAAATAAACCCTTGCTGGGAATCTGCCTGGGGATGCAGCTGTTATTTGAGGTTGGCTACGAATTGGGTGAGCACCCGGGATTGGGCTTATTACCTGGAAAGGTGATCAAGTTTCCCGCCAAAGATTTGAAAGTGCCGCACACGGGCTGGAATCAGATTCTCCCAGAGCGGGATTGCCAGCTGCTCGAAGGCATCCCCTCGGGCAGTTATGCCTACTTCAACCACAGCTATTACTGTGAAGCCGCGGAATGGGGGCAAGTCCTGGCCAGCAGCGAATACGGCCTGCGCTATGCCTCGGTTGTACAAAAAGGACGGCTGTACGGCGTGCAGTTTCACCCTGAGAAAAGTCAGGCCGTGGGTTTGCAGATCCTGAGAAACTTTGCGGAGTCTGGCTGATGTCACCCCTGACGATTTACCCAGCTATTGACCTGCGGGGGGGGAGGGTCGTGCGGCTGCTACATGGCCATCCGGCAAGCCAAACCGTTTACGAAAATGACCCCGCCAGAGTCGCTCGTCATTGGATCGGTCAGGGCGCCGGCTGGCTGCACGTGATCAACCTTTCCGCGGCGTTCAGCGAGCCAGGAGATGAGAACCGCACAGCCCTCAAAAAGATTGTAAACGCGGCCTCTCAATCCAACCCTGGCGTGAAAATCCAGTACGGTGGAGGATTGCGAACTCTGCAACAGGTGGAAAGTATCCTGTCTATGGGGGTAAGCCGGGTGATCCTTGGTACTCTGGCGACCTCGCTCGATCTGGTCGAGAACGCCGTGAGGCGCTTTGGAGCACAGGCCATCACTGGCGCCATCGACGTACGCGAAAGGAAAGTGCGGGTGCGCGGCTGGCTGGAGGATACCGGCCTGGACCCAGTTGGTTTCGGGCAAGACCTGAGGGCTCGAGGCATTCAAACTGTGATCTACACCAACATTAGCCGGGACGGCGCAGAAACGGGCCTCGATATCGCTGGCGCTCTGACCTTGTGCCAGCAGACGGGCCTCGAAGTCATCGCCGCCGGAGGCGTCAACTCCATCGCGGACGTACAAGAAGTGCGCTCGGCTGGATTGAGCGGCGTGGTGATTGGACGAGCGCTGTATGAGGGAAATTTCACCCTGGAGGAGGCGCTGGCATGCTAGCCAAACGGATCATCCCCTGCCTGGATGTCAAAAACAGGCGGGTGGTCAAGGGCGTCAACTTCATCAACCTGCGCGAGGCCGGCGACCCGGTAGAGCAAGCCCGGCGCTACGATCACATGGGCGCTGATGAGCTGGTTTTCCTGGACATCTCTGCCAGTCCAGAAGGGCGCAAAACTACAGCTGGGATGGTGCGGCGCGTGGCAGACCAGGTCTTTTTGCCTCTGGCGGTGGGAGGCGGCATTCGCAGCGTGGAAGATATGCGAGAAATCTTGTTGGCTGGCGCGGACAAGGTCAGTATCAACACCGCGGCGGTCAAAAACCCCGGGATTTTGTCGGCTGGTGCCCGGCGTTTCGGAAGCCAGTGTATCATCTTGGCTATCGATGCTAAACGAAGCCGCGCCGGGCGCTGGGAGGTGTACGTGAACGGCGGTCGCACCCCGACCGGCATAGATACTTTGGAATGGGCCAGGCAAGCGGTGGCCCTGGGCGCAGGAGAGATTCTGCTGACTAGCATGGACACTGATGGCACATTGGCAGGCTATGACCTCGCCTTGACGCGGGCGGTG
>DASQQR010000310.1:0-6155 GCA_035643335.1 Anaerolineales bacterium | reverse complement strand
GAACACGGACCGCCGATCAGCCAGGGAGAAGTGATCGGAGCGGTAAACGCGGCGGCGCGGCCCCAGGACGTGGTATTGTGCGCGGCGGGCAGCCTGCCCGGAGACCTGCACAAGCTGTGGCGCACGCGCGACCCCAAGGGCTACCACCTGGAATACGGCTACTCGTGCATGGGTTACGAGATCGCGGGGGGTCTGGGCGCCAAGATGGCTGATCCCAGCCGGGAGGTGTACGTGATGGTCGGGGATGGCTCTTATCTGATGATGGCCCAGGAAATCGTGACTTCCATCCAGGAAGGCTACAAACTCAATATTATCCTAATCAACAATTACGGATTCGCCAGCATTGGTGGCCTGTCCCAGTCCCTGGGAAGCGCGGGCTTCGGCACACATTATCGCTATCGCAACCCGGAAAGCGGCCAGCTGGATGGAGAACGGCTGGAGGTGGATCTGGCTGCCAACGCGCGCAGCCTGGGCGCGCAGGTCATCGAAGCCGCGGACCTGCCGTCTCTCAAGCAGGCGCTGGAGCAGGCCAAAGGCCAGACCCGAACCACGGTTATCACGATCGAAACGGACCGGGAAGAACGCGTCCCGGGCTACGAGTCGTGGTGGGACGTGTCGGTTGCGCAGGTCGCTGAGTTAGAAAGTGTGAGGCAGGCGCGCCAAAATTACGAAGAATCGAAGAAGAAAGAGCGCTATTTCTTGTGATTGCGGATCAACGGAGAGGATCATGACCATTCGAATGGGATTAATCGGTGCCGGCCGCATGGGAGCTACGTTCGCATACCACTTGAAGTACAGCGTGACCGAAGCGGAATTGCTGGCCATCGCGGACGCACACGGGAAGACGGCGGGCGAAGTGGCCGCGCGCTACGGGGTGGAGTCCACCTATAGCGACTATCAGCAGCTGCTGGAACGCCAAGACATCGAGGCGGTAGTGATCGCCTCGCCAACCAACACGCACCCGGAGATCATCCGGGCCGCGGCAGCGGCAGGCAAACATATTTTTTGCGAAAAGCCTCTGGCGCTCAGCATGGAAGATTGCGATCAAGCCCTGGGGGCTGTAAAGGCAGCCGGGGTGAAGCTGCAAATAGGTTTTATGCGCCGTTTTGACGCCGGGTACGTGGCTGCCAGGAAAAAGATCGAAGAAGGGGTGATCGGCGAACCGGTGATGTTCAAGTCCACGGGGCGGGATCCCAGGCGGACCAGCCTGGAGTTCGCCCGCCGCGAAAACAGCGGCGGATTGATCGCCGATATGGGCGCGCATGACTTCGATCTAGCCCGCTGGTTGATGGGCAGCGAAGTCGAACGGGTGCAAAGCGAGGGTGGCTGCCTGGTGTACCCGGAACTCAAGGATGTGGGGGATATCGACAACGCGGTGGTGAACCTCAGGTTTGCCAACGGCGCGATCGGAAACGTAGATGTCAGCCGCAACGCGGTATACGGCTACGACATCCGCACGGAGGTGCTGGGTTCGGAGGGAGGCGTGATGATCAGCAAGACCAGGCAGACACCCATTCTGGTCATGACCCGGGAGGGCGTGACCCACGACACGGTGCCGTATTTCATGGAGCGGTTCGCCGATGCGTACGCGGCTGAGATCCGGGATTTTGTTGCCTGCATTGTGGAGGACCGTGACCCGGCGGTCAGCGGAGAGGATGGTCGCGCCGCGGCGGCGATCGGAATTGCAGCTACAATTTCGCTGGACGAGGGCCGGCCGGTGAGCGTAAGCGAGGTGGACCAGGTGAGACCAACAACACCTCGGGCGGGCGATGAGGCTGTATACGATAGAGGATAGAGGATAGGTGATCGATGATCAAGGTTGCCAACGCTCCCTGTTCGTGGGGGATACTCGAATTCGACCTGGAAGGCGAAGCGGCGGGCTTCGCCCAGGTGTTGGATGAAATGCAGGAGACCGGTTTTGCGGGGACCGAGCTGGGGGATTGGGGGTTCATGCCCACGGAGCCTAGGGCACTGGAGGCCGAGCTGAGGGCGCGAAACCTGGAAATGTTAGGAGCTTTCGTACCGGTAAATCTGTCCGACCCGCAGGCGCACGGCCCGGGCGAAGAAACGGCGCTGAAAACGGCGCGGTTGTTGGCGGCCGTGGCGGGGGAAAAGCCTTTTATCGTGCTGGCGGACGACAATGGCACAGATCCCCAGCGGACTAAAAATGCCGGGCGGATCCGGCCCGAAGACGGCTTGAGCGAGGACCAGTGGGCAGTTTTCGCTCAGGGCGCCCAGCGAATTGCCGGATCAGTCGGCGAGCGAACCGGCCTGCGCACTGTCTTTCACCACCATTGCGGTGGTTTTGTGGAGACCCCGGCGGAGGTAGACAGGCTACTCGAGCTGACCGACCCTGACCTGCTGGGCCTGTGCTTCGATAGCGGGCATTATGCCTTTGGAGGCGGCGATCCGGCGAGCGGACTGCGCAGGCACGCGGACCGCATCTGGCACGTACATTTCAAGGACCACGACGCGGAATTGCACGCGCGCTCCAAGCAGGAGGGATGGGATTACTTCCGGTCCGTCCGGGAGGGGATATTCTGCGAGTTGGGCAAAGGAGACGTGGATTTTCCGGCCATCGTAGGCGAGTTGAAGAAAATGGATTACCAGGGTTGGATCGTGGTGGAGCAAGACGTCCATCCGGGGATGGGCAGCCCCAAGGAATCCGCCCAGCGAAATCGCGATTACCTAAGAACAATCGGATTATGAAGGGTGCAAACGGCTAGGAGTACAACGGACATGGGCACAAACGCAGCCATCAATTTTGGGGTCATCGGCGCCGGACGGATCGGCAGGTTGCACGCCGAAAACCTGGCAACGCGCTTAGCGGGCGCGGAAGTGAGGGCAATCGCGGACGTAGACCAACGAGCAGCCCAGGAGACGGCCGCGCAGTTGAGAATTCCTGTGGCGACAATAGACTATCACGAAATCCTGGAAGATAACGAGATCGAGGCGGTGGCGATTTGCTCGTCAACAAACACCCATACGCAAATTATCCAGGAAGCCGCGGCAGCGGGCAAGCACATTTTTTGCGAAAAGCCGATCGATTTCGACCTGAAGAAGATCGATGCCGCCTTGCAGGCGGTGGAAAAAGCGGGCGTCCAGCTGCAGATCGGATTCAACCGGCGCTTTGATCCCAATTTCCGCAAAGTGCACGATATGGTAGCGGCAGGAAAAATCGGCAGCCCGCAAATATTACGCATCACAAGCCGGGATCCGGCGCCGCCGCCCATCGAGTACGTGAGAGTCTCCGGCGGCATCTTCCTGGATATGACGATCCACGATTTCGACATGGCCCGGTACCTGATGGGAAGCGAAGTGACCGAAATTTTCGCGGCGGGCGGCGTAATGGTGGACCCAAAGATCGGAGAGGCCGGCGATATCGACACAGCCGTGATCACCCTGCGATTCGAGAACGGGGCAATTGGCACGATCGACAACAGCCGCCAGGCCGTTTACGGTTACGACCAGCGAGTCGAGGTGTTCGGCTCGGGGGGCATGGTCAGCGCTGGCAACGACACGGCCGACACACACGTGTACAGCAACCGGGAAGGTGTCAGTTCAGCCAAACCCCTATATTTCTTCCTGGAGCGCTACACGGAATCCTACATCAAGGAGATGCAAGAGTTCGTAGAATGCATCCAAAGCGGCTCCACGCCGCCAGTGGGCGGGATGGATGGCCGTTACCCGGTGGTGATGGGCCTGGCAGCCAGGAGGTCTTTCGAGGAAAACCGCCTGGTAAAGATGGGGGAAATTGAATAATGCGACGCCGGAATAGAGAAAGGAGGCGAATGGAAGAAGAGAACAGGAAAAAAAGGCTATCTCTTTAGAGCGCAACAAGACAACTCCGGGATCCGGGTCGCAACCATGGAGAGCGGAGGACAAAATCATCAATCAAGGAGGAAGAAACATGAAGGCGATGAAATATCTGGTGTTCATTATCATTGGAGGCCTGTTCCTGGCAGCCTGCGCCACGCCCACCCCGGCAGTTCGGACCGTGGAGGTCGAAAAACAGGTGGTCGTAACGCAGGAGGTCGAGAAGCAAGTTGTCGTCACCCAAGAAGTGGAAAAAGTGGTCGAAGTGACTCCCACACCGATCGGCGGCCAACTGACCCTGTACGCCTGTCTGTTCGACCCGGATAAGCTGGAGGTGATCTTCCAGACTTTCAAATCCCAATACGGTGTGGATGTGACCTGCCTGGATATGAGCAGCGGTGAGGCACTGGAGCGCATCCGGGCCGAAGCGGAGAACCCGCAGGGCGACGTCCTGTTCGGCACCACGAACCTCTCTCACGTAAACCTGGCTGCCGAAGGGCTGCTGGAACCGTACAAGGGATTGGGTTGGAACCAACTTCCGGATGGCCCGATCAAGGATCCGGACGGAAATTGGACCGGCTTCTACTACGGTGTGATCGGCTTTGCTTGCAACCCGGACCGGCTGGCGGAGCTCGGGGCCGAGTGCCCAACTTCATGGGCAGATTTGCTGGATCCGGTTTACAAGGGGGAGATCGTAATTGCCAGCCCGGCGGCTTCGGGCACGTCCTACACCGTGCTCAGCGGGCTCGCCCAGCTGATGGGAGAAGACGGAGCCTTTGAGTATTACCACCAATTTGATCAAAATGTGGGCCAATACACCGAGTCCGGAAGCGCGCCGGGCACGCTTGCGGCTACCGGCGAATATGCGGTAGGCATTTCCTTCAGCCACGATATCCAGGTGCAGCAGGACAAGGGGCTCCCGGTCACCATAAACTTCCCCGAGGAGGGGACACCGTTCGAGATCGGCGGTATTTCCATTCTCAAGGGCGCCAAGAATCTGGCGGCCGCCCAGGCATGGGTGGACTACGTATTCACCCCGGCCTTCCAGCGCTACCACAACGATGTGGCGCACCGCATCCCGGTGATCCCTGGGGTGAAGTTAGCGGAAGGTACGGTGGGACTGGAAGACGTCAAGCTGATTGAAGGCTATGACCCCACTGATTGGGCTGCCCAGCGCGATCCCCTGGTGGCTCGTTGGCAGGACGAAATCGGCTCGCTGCGATAAGCGCAGACCTGCGGTCCACGCTGAATTAAATCGCTATTCCCCTCCCCCTGTTCTTCGCACGGCGAGTTCAATGGGAACAGGGGAAGGGGACCAAGGAGGAGCTTAGCGGAGGGTATATTATGTCTGAAAGCATTTTGACGTTGCCACGGCGGATGGGAGTCGGACAACGCCGGCGGCTCTGGTTCCTTGGGCTACTGGTGGTCGAGCTGCTGGCACTGGCTTATATCGGCAGCCGCCTGGTGCAAATCGAGGCCGTGGTCGACCACGTGGAAACGACCGGCAACCTGGAAACGGTGTATTATCGCAACCAAATCGCCGGGGATCCGCCGCTTCTGGCTTTGCTGATCCTGGGCGTCCTGCTGCCTTTGGCGTCGCGGCGGTTGCGGCGTGAGCCCGTGTTGCTGTTGGCAGTGCAGGCCGCCGTCGGAAGCCTGATCGTGTTCGTGCTTTGGCCGCTGGCACAAGTGTTTTTGGAAGGCTTCCGGGCGGGACAGGAGGTGAGGACCTTCTCGTTGATCCAATTCGAGAAGTTGCTGGCAACTCCGACGGTGACACAGGCCTCGATCAACACGCTCAAAATCGGGGCAATCACGGCGCTGCTGGGCACGGCGATCGGGACCCTGATCGCTTACACCCTGACGCTCACCGACGTGCCAGGGAAACGACTGCTGCGGATCTTGACCATCCTGCCGCTGGTTTCGCCGCCCTTTGCGGTCAGTTTTGCGATCATCATGCTGTTTGGGAGGCGCGGGCTGATCACCTGGGACCTGCTGCACATCACGCAAGGAGACATCTATGGTCCTCAAGGAATTATATTCGTCCAATTGATCAGCGACACCCCGCTGGTGATCCTGATCCTGTCGGCAGTGTTCGCTTCCATCAGCCGGGATCTGGAGGAAGCAGCGGAGGACCTGGGCGGGCGGCCGTTCTTTATTCTAAGGACGGTTACGTTCCCATTGGTGACGCCGGCGATTCTGACAGCGGCCCTGTTGACCTTCATCTCCTCGATCTCCGACTTCGGCAACCCGATGCTGATCGGGGGCGGTTACCAGATGCTGGCGACGCAGGCCTTCATCCAGCTGATCGAACTATTCGACTTGCAGCTGGGGGCCGC
>DASQQR010000309.1:0-23256 GCA_035643335.1 Anaerolineales bacterium | reverse complement strand
CTAAACTGGATCAAACCCATCGAGCATATCGCCGACGAGAGACCCTGGTTGAGCACCTACAAATCCTGGGCGCTGACCCTGACTGGACAACTGGATATTGCCGAGGCCTGGCTACAAAAAGCGGAAAGTGCCATACCTCTGTCCGGCCAAGAAAGCAGGTATGAATTAAAAGGGCATATCGAAGCGATCAAGGCATATATTGCAGAGGCTCGTGGAGAGGCAGGTGAGACGATTGATCATGCACAAAAAGCATTGGAGGTTCTCCCCGAAAGTAATCAAGCGGTCCGAAGTGTGGTCACGTTCACCCTGGCAACCGCTTATCGATTGACTGGCGATTACGCCCGGGCCACACAGGCGCTTAAAGCCGCCAGACTTGCCGGTCGCGCGGGGGGAAACCGTTACCTGGAGCTCGGCGCCGTATTCACTCTCGCCGATTTGACATTCGATCAAGGCAAGCTTCATGAAGCTCTCGACATCTATAATGAGACACTTCAGCTGGCTACTCGGCCTGGGGGACAACAGTCGCCAGCGGCTGGGATGGCTTACTTCGGCTTAGGACTGATTCATTACGAGTGGAACGATTTGGATGCCGCTGAAGAGAACACGCAGCAAGCGATCGATCTCTGCCAACGATGGGGGCATTTCGTCAACCTGGCAGCATCGTTCGTCTTGCTATCGCGCCTGAAACAGGCACAGGGGGATTTGGATAGTGCACAGCAGGCCATCCACAGAGCAGAGGAATTGACCCGTATGCATGCTTTGGCGCTGAGGGCGGAAAGCTGGGTCAAAGCGTTCCGGGTCCGGCTATGGCTTGCTCAAGGTAACCTGGAGGCGGCCATACGTTGGGCAGAAGAGAGCGATATAACTACGGAGGATGCGTTCTCTTATTTGCGTGAAGCTGAGTATTTCACCCTTGGGCGGGTGTACCTGGCAACCGAGAAATACGATCAGGCACTGGAAGTAACTCAGCGGTTGGGAAATGCAGCCGAGGCCACTGGCAGAATTGGGAGCTTGATCGAAACGCTCGTTCTTCGAGCGCTTGCTTTTCAGGCCAAGAATGATTTCTCTCTAGCGCTTGTCTCGCTTGAACAGGCGCTCACCCTGGCCCAGCCTGAGGGGTATCTACGTGTGTTTGTCAATGAAGGCACGTTGATGGCGGAATTGTTGCGCCGGGCCGGAACCCAGGGGATCGAAGCTCAATTTGTCGCCAAGCTATTATCCGAATTTGACCAAATCTCTACTGGTCCCAATGTGGCAGTCCAACCGCTCATCGAGCCGCTTAGCCAAAGGGAATTGGAAGTTTTACACCTCCTTGCAGATGGGTATTCCAATTTAGATATTGCGGATCGGTGTGTCATCACAGTTGGCACGGTGAAAGCCCATACAGCCAGCATTTATCGCAAACTGAACGTGAACAGCCGCATGCAGGCTGTGGCGCGAGCAAGAGAGTTAAAATTACTGTAAATATCCAGAATTCCAATTTAGCAGCCGGATCCAGAGGTTTTTGGATCCGGCGTTTCGCTTAAAAATAAACCCTCGATATAACTTTTGGAAGATGCGCTCCACTGATCTTTCCCTTAGGATGGAGGCTATACTCGCGATAACGTGATAGGAGTTTCACATGAAAAAGATGGAAAGCAGGAGCATGATGATACTGGTATTGGATGGCTCTGTTTTACCGTTCCCATTATGACAGTTAAGAAAGGAAATTGAGTGTGTCCGAACCGAGATTGAGCCAGCCAACACACTACGCCATTGGCATCAAAGAGCACATCCCTTCAAGTTGGTCTAGGTGGTTCGAGGGGTTAACTATTACTAACCTTGACGATGGCGGATCAATTCTATCCGGTCCCGTTGCGGACCAATCCGCTTTGCACGGATTGCTTGCCAAAGTGCGTGACCTGAACCTCACACTGATCTCCGTAACCCGAATCGAGCCACCCCAATCAGAGACAGAACCAGGAGGTAAGGGATGAAAGCAGGTGTTAAGTTCTTCGGTAAATTGCATGCCACCCGCTTCCAATGGCCTTCTTGCGATTATGAGGAGAAAAATGACGAAAGAAACTCGATTTAGTGAACAACGCCTTCACGTTTTCCGTGATGAATTCTTCGATGCTCAGTTTATGCGGGCGCTCACGCATCAGGCCTTTGGTGGCGCTGAATTGGGGGAGTGCTTCTGGGCTGCCGGTCAGATCAAGGATGGGGATTTCGGTAGTTGGATGAACGTCTGGCAAGAGCTTGCCGGGAGAGTTGAAACCCAGGCAGAGAAATCTCTGGCTAATGGTCACCCTGTCAGCGCGCGGGAGGCGTATTTTCGGGCTTCGAATTACTACCGGTGCGCAGAACTTCTGATCAGTCCGGGGGGAGCGCTCCATCACGAAATGTGGGAAAAAAGCCGCCAGTGTTTTCGCATTGCTGGTTCCCTCTTTGATCCGCCAATAGAGCCAATCGACATCCCCTTTCAAGACTACCGGCTGCCAGGATATTTTATCCCTGCCTGCGCGGAAGGCGAAAAGAGACCGACCGTGATCGTAATTGGTGGTGGGGATAGTTCTGTCGAGGAACTTTACTTCTACATGGGTGAAGGCGCTCGGCGGCGTGGCTCTCACGCCCTCCTTATAGAAGGACCGGGACAGCGTGGCGCCTTGCACACCAATCCAGGGTTGGTATTCCGCCATGATTACGAGATACCCATGAAATCCGTTGTTGAGTACGCTCTGAATCGACCAGAGGTCGACGAAGACAAACTGGCCCTATACGGCCTGAGTCTGGGTGGATATCTTGCCTTGCGCACAGTAGCTTTTGAAAAGCGTATCAAGGCATGCATTGCCAATCTCTTCGAATTTTTCGTTACCGGAGCAGAGCATGACATGGTGGCTCCCCAATATGGGCAGCGAACGTTGAGTGCATATTTTCGGCAATTGGCTTATGCCGGCGGCTTGAACAGCAAGGCGGTCATTCCGACCGATCCTGGAGCGTGACAAAATGGATGAAGTCTTATTTTGGCTCTACCTAGCAAACACCCTGACGTTGATTGTCCACGAAATCGACTCGGCATTCTGGAAAGAGTGGGAATTGTTTCATCTGCCAGGCGATGAAGCGGGATTCCTATCGCTGCACTTTCCGCTGCTTTTCGCAGTGCTCTACGGCCTGGTATTGGTTGACCGCGGGGCGCTCGGCGGCCTGATCCTTTCGCTTCTAATATGCGGCGGCGGGCTTTTCGCTTTTTCGATCCACACCTTCTTCATCCGCCGCGGCCACTCGGAATTCAAGACGCTCACATCTCAGGGGATCCTCTGGGCCACACTGCTGCTCTCCCTGGCGCAATTGGCCGCGACAATCGTGATCCTGGTTTAGAAAATTACTTTGGAGGATGCTATGGCCCCAATTACGACCTGGGCAAAAAAACGTCCCGTGCTGGCTTTCTTCGTACTGGCCTACGCGCTTTCGTGGATGGTTGAAATCCCCCTGGCGCTCACACGTCGAGGGGTAATCCGCAGCGATATCCCCTTCTACCTGCATTACCTAGCTGGCTACGGCCCCATGCTTGCCGCCATCGTGGTGACAGGACTGAACGGTGGAGCAACCGAGTTGAAAAACCTTTTCGATAGAATGGCCAAATGGCGGGTAAGATCAATCTGGTGGCTGGTCGCAATTTCTCCCCTGGGGATCTACCTGCTGGCAGGGATATTCCAATGGAGCCAGTTATATGGTCGGCTTTACAGTCCCGGCACCTTGAACCTGCCGAGTATGTTCCAGTGGGTAGCCCTTGGCTTGTGGAGCAGTATGCTCAACCTTGGATGGGTTGATTTCCTGCCCGGATTAGGCCTCACCGCGCTACCTATGTGGGTGCTGACTTTTGGCATAGGGGAGGAGACCGGCTGGCGCGGATTTGCTCTCCCCAGGCTGGAAGAAGGCCGCAGCGCTCTCCGCGCGACGATCATCCTGTGGGTTTTTTGGGCACTCTGGCACCTGCCCTTGTTTTTCTACACATATGAAGTTTCCATACTCCCAGGATTTCTAATCGGTCTTTTGGCCGGAGCGATCGTCTTCACCTGGCTGTACAACAATACCGGCGGCAGCGTTTTGATGGTTGCCCTATGGCATGGGACTTTCAATTTCACCACCGCCTGCGTCACCTGTAAAACCAGTGTGAGCGCGGCGGTCATCAGTGCCCTGGTAATGGTTTGGGCAGTCATTGTGGTACTGCTGTTCAAACCTGCAAGTCTTGCGCGAAGAACCGAGCAACTAAAAGGAGCTGAATGAATGGACAAAATCCGTTCCAAATCTGTCGTCGACAACGTTCTCAATCGCTATGTGTCACAAGTACCCAGCTTGCAATACATCGTCACAAATGAGGTTTGCTCTCTCTTCGAGTACGCGGGTGGCTGGGCAGATATCCAAAATCAAAAGCCGATGACTCTGGACACAACCATGATGGGATATTCGATGACTAAGGCCTTCACCGCTGTTGCCATTCTGCAATTAGTGGAGCAGAGGGAAATAGGACTGGACGATGAATTGGATCGTTATCTTGCGGACATCCCCTACCGAGGCCACCACATCACCATCCGCCAACTGCTCGATCACACTTCCGGTATCCCCAATCCAATCCCGCTCCGCTGGGTGCATCTCGCCGAAGAGCACCCGAGTTTCGACGAAGAATCAGCACTCGCCAAAGTTTTGCACGATCATTCCAAATTGGCGTTCGAACCAGGTCAAAAGTTTGCCTACTCCAACATCGGCTATTGGCTGCTTGGCAAGATCATCGAGCGGGTAACAGGCGGACCGTACACGGATTACGTGAGAGCGAGTGTCCTCAGGCCGTTATGCCCTTCAGGCCATGAGATGGATTTCACCATCCCCGATCCAGCCCGCCATGCCAATGGTTATCTGGCCAAATACTCCCTGACAAATGTATTGAAAGGCTTCGTCACGGATAGTAAATTCTGGGGGGACTATGAAGGAAACTGGTTGCAGCTGAAGAGCCACTATCCTAATGGCCCCTCATTCGGTGGACTGGTAGGTACAGCGCGAAGTTTCGCTTGCTTTCTACAGGATCAACTGCGAACAGAGTCGGTTCTGTTCGCACCGGAGACCAAGCGGCTGTTGGAAACACAGCAAACAGATAAGAATGGCAAACCAATCCCAATGACGCTTGGATGGCATATCTGTGAAACAAACGGTCCACCTTACTTGTTTAAGGAAGGTGGAGGCGGAGGCTTCCATAACGAAATGCGAATTTACCCGAAGAAGGGTGGGGCCTCAATAGTAATGGCGAACAGCACAAGCTTCAATGCAACCAGCTTCTTGAATCAAATGGACGGCGCATTCTTATCAGCATTATGACGCTAAAGAATCTACATTCAATCCAATTATCAGAGGAGCAAGCCAATGGCACGATTGAATACGAGGACCATCCTGGTGTTTATCCTGGGGATGTTGACCTTTGCAATAGGGTCCTGGTTCTTATCCACTTTCATCTTCGTTAAACGACCTGTCAAGCAAGGCATTATCGAAGACTGGGATCAAATTTGTTTTTGGCAAGATCAGGATGGCATCAGCGTAGCGATTTCACCAAAGGGTTGCTATTCGACTTCTTGTACAAGTGCCAAATTACAAACCAGCACTGCGGTCATTGATCTGCAAAACCAGATAATTCAGCTCGACGCCCATTTTGTGTTGGTCAAAACTTCACGATTTCCGTTACCCTGTATCGAAAACTGCCTCGGAGGTGACGTCCGATTCAAAGTAAATGATTTGGTCCCAAATGATTATGAAGTATGGTTTCGCGAGGATAAGGTTGGAAAAGTAAGAGTTTTTTCCGGCAGACCGACGCCCCGGCAATGTTTTGAGAAAAACGGAGGAATAAGTGATGGCCAACAAACCCAAACTCCTTTTAGTCGATGACGAGACAGCCATCACAGATCGATTGGCGCCTTTCCTATCTCGGGCCGGGTATGCGGTCAAAGTGGCCGCAGATGGCGAAGCTGCGCTGAGGGAAGCGGTCTCTTACGGACCCGAATTGATCGTCCTGGACGTGCTGATGCCGCGCATGGACGGGCGGGAGGTCCTGCGGGAGCTGCGACAGAAGGGAGATTGGACACCGATCATCCTGTTGACGCAAGTAGGCGAATCCGCCGAACGGGCGATGGCACTCATGGAAGGCGCGGATGACTACATCAACAAGCCGTTCGATCCCAACGAATTGGCCGCCCGCATCCAGTCCGTCCTGCGCAGGGCCAGCCCAGGGCAACCGCCCCTTTCGGTTGCAGAGCGGCTGAGGAGCGGCGATCTGGTGATCGATCGAACCATACGCCGGGCTTATTTGAATGGTGATGAGATCAATTTATCCCCGAAGGCCATGTCCCTGCTGGAATATATGATCACGCATGCGGAGGAACTGCTCAGCCGGGAACGCCTACTCGACGCGGTATGGGGCTGGGACTATCCGATCGGCACCCGGACAGTCGACACTCGGGTGGCCGAACTGCGCCGCGTCCTGGGGGACGACCCAGGGGATCCCCGGTACATTGAAACCATCCCCGGACAGGGATATCGTTTTATTGGAAAGGTAGAAAAAACGTCATGAAATGGTGGAGCTGGATTCTCGCTCTCCTGCCACTAGGCGTTGGGATTCTGGTCCTAGTGCTCGCCAATACCGGGATCATCGCTAGTCCGGTTTTATACATACGGGGCAATCTGGGGACATTGGCAATCCTCGGTGGTGTAATCACATCGCTCATCATCATCGTCGCTGCCCAATTATGGGCATATAACCATAGAAAACACCAGAGAGCTATTCGGGGAGTGCAGAAAACAGCCAGCGAAGATCGCCGGCATTTTCTTCAAAGGCTGGATCACGAGCTGAAGAACCCGTTGACCGCGATCAAAGCCGGTCTGAGCAACCTTACCTACGAGCCACTGGATGACTATCTGGCGGGTGAAGTCTCCGCGGTCCAGGCCCAGGTACAGAGGATCAGCCGGTTAGTGGCGGATTTGCGCAAACTGGCGGCTTTGGAGACAACGCCTGTAGATAGGGTGGAAGTGAATGTGGGCGAACTACTCAGCCAGGTCTCAGACTTGGTAAAGGAACAAACAAACGGTGAAGCTCGGAAGATCGCACTGATTCTCCCAAATGCACCCTGGCCGGTTCCGAGGATCGAGGGAGATCCGGATTTACTTCTACTGGCGATACACAACCTGTTAGACAACGCGGTCAAATATACCTGTCCGGGCGATACAATCGAGGTGCGAGCCTTCGATGACGGGAGCGAGGTGGTCATCGAAGTTGCGGATACAGGCCCGGGTATTCCAGAGGTCGAGATCGAGCGGATATGGGAGGAGCTGTACCGGGGGGAGCAGGCGCGGGGTGTCCCCGGGTCGGGGTTGGGGCTGCCGATGGTGCGAGCCATCATCGAGCGACATGGGGGAAGCGTGGCGGTGCGCAGCCGCTCCAACCAAGGTACGGCGTTCAGCGTGCGTCTGCCAGCGAAATAAGAGTGCGCCGCGAGCCACATGTTACGGGCAGGTAACGGGATGTGCGCAAACGGTAACATGGCAAACATAGTGGGGTAACAAGCGGGGATTAGTATGGATAGCAGAAAACCATACACCCAAAGGCACACAATTGGAGGATCCAATGAAACCCAATCGACTTTCAAGGAAAGCGGGCGCAACCCTTTGTTTACTGATTTTCGTCACGATGGGTCTGGCGGGATGCGGGAATATCGAGGTGGTGACCATGGAAAGCGGTCCCTCCGAGACTCCCAGGAATGGGGCCGGCAGCATCGAGGTTGGGATCGAACCGACCCCAACCCCTGAGTCCCGGGCGTACAGCCATGAGACCTACGGCTTCAAGTTCACTTACCCAGAAACCTGGGCATTAAGCGAAGAGGATCACGGGGTTATCCTGATGAAGGGTACAAACCGGCTAGAGATCAACTTCCGCTGGGCGGATGAGCAGATCGAAGTGTTCCAGTTTGGACGCACAGGGATACCAGCGGGCGATTTCATCTACGCTGGTAAGGTCAACTTCATGGATCAGGTCATTCCTGCCGAAGTGTTACTGTACGACAAAAAATCCAAAGCGATATTCTATGAGGAGCCAGGCCGCCCGGTCAAAGTAAAGGACCTGGAATTTCTGATCGTGCTGGAAGACCTGGAAACGGATTACTCGGAGGTTGACCTTTCCGAGGAGACCATGGCCGAAGCCAAGACGATCCTAGAATCATTCAAATGGCTTGAGAGGAGACCCACTACCGAAGTACATGAAGAACCTGCCCTCGAAGCTTCCTTGAAGAGGAAATATTCGGTCCAGACTGGAAGCGTCGAACCATTAGAACTGAATTTCTTGCTAGAAAATCAGTCTCAGGAAGCGCTCTATCTCCTCAAATGGTATACACCGTTAGAAGGGATCGCCGGAGATATTTTTGATGTCGCTCGTGACGGGCAGGCCATCCCTTACCTGGGCGTCTTGGCAACTAGAGGTAACCCAACCCCAGAATCTTATATCCTTTTGGAACCTGGCAAGTCTGTATCTACAGATATCAACATCGAAGCAGCCTACGACTTCTCGCAACCTGGACTCTACACAATTAAATTCAGATCGCCCCGTATCTCACATATTGCCAGGTCGGAAGCCGAAATGGCTACGACACTGGATGAACTGGGTCCGGTAAAGATCCCATCCAACGAGATTAATGTTCTAATGAATGGTTTGGCTGATCGCGTGGGGATGCCCTCCGCTCGAACAATCGATGAAGCGCGAGCGACAATCGCAGCCTATCTTCAGGATCAAAAACCAGGCGAAGTTGAGGTACCCAGCCTCCAGATCGAGGAAGTACCCTTCGTGGAGGCGTCAGCTATTGGGCCGGAGCAGATATTCAAGGTTACCGGGAGGTTGTTCCGGAACGAGTCATTTCTCCTCAATGGTGACCATGTAATCCAGCTTGGCGATGCTTCGGGTGGCAAGGGGCTCACTTCCCTGGCTATTTCGGATCTCGATGGAGATAGTCGGGCGGAGCTGCTCTTTACTTATAGCTGTGGTTTAGGTCCGCAATTCGGATCCCGCGAGCAATCCCGGGTTGGAGTGTATGCGCCCGCATACGATTCGACCCGAACCTTCGAAGCGAATATGGCTTATACGGGCGACATGAACCTCCTGGCTGAGAGCGCAACTGAAGTAGTTCTGCAGGTCCCCGAACCCGATCAGGGCACTGGCGAGCCACCTTACCAGGTTCCCATTGGCCGTCTCTCAATTGATCATCACAATGAAGGGTTTTCTCTCGTTTTGGAGGTAGCCCCGGATTTGCCGGCCGATATCCAAGAAGATTTACTAACGATCAAGTGATTGCTTGAGCCAGACAGGAGATCAAGAACCCACCGGCTGTCTGCGGAAAAATCAGTTGCGGGTCCACAATGAATAAGACCATACCCTCCATCAATATGCTCAGCTTGAGGAAACTGTCCAATGAGGGATCGAGCGCAGAGGGACGCCGGGCCCCGCGGAAAGAACCTCCCGCTCTCGAGAGCCATCACCGAGGCATGGCTGTCGATGAGAGCTCTTTGATCCGCTCTGCCATACAGGGCGACCTGGAGGCATTCAACCGGCTGGTATTGGTCTATCAGGATAGGATGTACAATCAGGCCTATTATCTGATCGGTGATTCAATGGCTGCGGAGGACGCTGTCCAGGAAGCTTTTATCTCAGCTTATGCGGCGCTACCTGCGTATCGCGGTGGCACATTTCGGGGGTGGTTGTCCCGCATCGTGACCAACAAATGCCTGGATGAGCTGCGCCGTCAAAAAAAACAGCTCACAACTCCCTTCCAACCGTACGATGATTATGGCCAGGAAATCGAAACACCCCACTGGGCTGCTGATCCAGCAGAGACACCCGAAGAGCGCTTGCTGTCCGATAAGTTGGTGCACTTGATTGAGGGCTACCTGGAACGGCTCAGGCCAGAGCAGCGCACCATCCTGGTGCTGGTTGACGTGTTGGATATGGCTTACGAAGAAGCCGCTCAGTCCACCGGCTGGCCGCTTGGCACGGTAAAAAGCCGGCTAGCGCGGGCCAGGGTTCGAATGCGGAACTTGCTGCGAGGATACCTAGAGCTGAAAATTGAAGATTGAAAGCTGAAGGTTGCCGATGGACCGCGGCCAGGGGGTGGCGTTGCTTCTGCTCGGTGTGACAGGCCCGATGGTTACCAGAATTACGTTTGTCTACCTGACACGAGACAAGGAAGGCCGGCGCGATTAGGAGAATGTTTCGATACTAAAGACTGGCCGTTTTCTTCCATCTTCAGGTGGCTTGACGTTTTTAAGCCGAGATGCCAGGGTGGCCAGGCCTGGCATCCTTGGGGGTACAAATATCGGCTACGGTTTGGGGAACTTAGCCAGCAGGTCGTCGCTGAAGCCGGCAGAGGGCAGCCAGGGCGAGAGGAAAGCCCGGTAGACCTTGCCCTCATGCTCGAAGAAGGCATCTCCGGTGTTACGGCCTACGGCAGCGATATATTCGCTCAGCTGCTGCCCCTGGAGCTCGATGGCCCACAGGCTTAAATCGGTCTGCGGGAATTCCAGCAGGACCGAATCGAGCGGCCAGTCCAGCGCTGTTGCAGGAGCTGCGCCCATATTCTCCGACAGGAAAAGGGCCGCTTGCTGAGGGAGGTAAGGCTGCGCTTGCGGGTGGGTGTACCCAACCAGCAAGTCGCGGATGCTCTCAAAAGCCTGCGGGTCATTGGCGAAGTCGGCGTAGATCTTGACTTCATTCATCCCATCATCGGCACGACGCACCCGCAGGATCGTGTAGGCGGCGTCGGCGACGCAGCTTTGCTCGCCGCCGCGCGGAGTGAAGCAGAAGTCCGTGTGGCTCTCCAGGCGGTCGAAGCCCATGTCAAGCACCTGCTGCACCAGGGCGACCGTCTCCTGGGGTGTAAGCTGGACCATCATGACCTGCTCCTGCTCATAGGTCTCGCCTTCCTGGGTGTAGATCACCCGGCCATCGGCCAACAGAGCGAAAACCGGCGGGCGGCCGAATTCGTAGGAGGCCTCAGGGCGGAAGAAAGTCGGCTCGAAGGCCAGCTCGAGCAGGACAGCGTCGGGCGTCAGCCGGCCCAACTCATCTAACGAGAAGGTTGGCGAGCCACCATTTCCGGGCAGGTTGGGTTCGCCGGTCGGATCCGTGGTGGGAGTTTCCTCCACCGGGGGCACAGTGGGCGATGCAGCCGGGGAGGCCGGCTGGCAAGCAGCCAGGATAAGTGCCAATGCCAGCAAAATGACCGGCAGGGCAGTGAGCCTAAATTTACGCACAGGTTTTGCTTTCATGGTTTAAATCCTTTAAAGAGATGTTTTATCTGAATTGCTTTGTTACCAATCAAGACGCCGCAGCCAGGGGTTCAGTTCCCCAAGGGAGTGGTTGACCCTCACAAGAGAGCGAATTTGATTGTGTATTTTCTGAATTGAGAAATACTAGCTTTTGATTTACGACAATCTACACGGGCGAATATTGCTTCGCTTCGAGATAGGGTAGCAGCGGTGGGGTCGTCTTCATAACCATCCCTTCTGCTCTGCCAGGCGCGCCGCCTCTACCCGGTTGTGGGCGTTAAGTTTCTGAATGGCAGCGGAGAGGTGGTTGCGAACGGTTCCTTCTGATATGTACAACCGGGCGGCAATACCAGCAATACTGGCGCCATCCAATGAAGCCCGTAAGACGTCCTGCTCCCGTGGGGTGAGCGGATTACTCCCATCGCTCAGAGCAGAAAGGGCAAGCTCGGGGTCTACAACTCGCTCGCCAGCCATTACGCGGCGAATGGCGAGCGCCAGCTCAGTAGCTGGTGCGTCCTTAAGCAGAAACCCAACGGCGCCACTCTCCATCGCCTGGCGGAGATAGCCACTCCGCCCGAATGTAGTCAGGATCACGACGCGGCAGGAAGGCAATCCCTGGCGTACCATCTTGGCTGCACCCAGCCCGTCTCCACCCGGCATCTCGATGTCCAAAAGCGCTACATCCGGTTTGGTTTTTAAGGCTGCGGTCAGCACCTCTTCTCCCCGACCGACTTGGGCGACTACCTGGATGTCTTCCTCCAGGCTCAACAAGGCTGCCAGTGCTCCGCGGACCATCTCCTGGTCTTCCGCGAGCAATACCCGGATCATCTCTGCTGCTCCTTCCTCGCCAGGTCGTTCTGGACTGGGAGGTCGACCACCAAACGAAATCCAGATCTGTTCTCGAAGAAGAATGGAGCGGCATAGACTGTACCCTCCAGTGCAGTGATGCGCTCAGCCAGCCCGGATATCCCCGTGCCCATATCTTTGACCGGCCGGTCCGGCTGTTGATAACCATCGTTGATTACTTCAGCCCGAACGATTCCATCCTGGCCGGCTATACGGATGAGACATTCCTTTGCGCGGCTGTGACGGATCACATTGGTGACGCCCTCTCGAACTGTCCAGGCCAGGGCTACGTCGATGCCTGGAGGTAACACTCCAGCAGTGTGCTCGACCCTAAGGTTAATGCCGGCTGCTTCCAGGATCTGCCGAGCGCCGTCCAGCTCGCTGGCCAGGGTTTGTTTCCGGTACCCGGCAATGGCTTCGCGCACCTCACGCAGCGCCTGGCGTGCCACGTGCTCTATCTCCATGACTTCCCTCGCAGCCTGCTCTGAATTTTTTTCGACCAAACGGCTGGCGAGCTCACTTTTCAGCGTAATGAGAGAAAGGCTATGCCCCAACAAATCGTGGAGGTCGCGTGCCACCCGTAAACGTTCTTCCACGACCGCCTGACGCGCCAACTCCCGCCGGGCAGCATTGAGCTCCCACAAGGCCCCGGACAGGCGAGATAAGCCAGCCATATCCAGGCCGACCCCGCGAACCAGCAAGGTGAGCGGAACGACCTGAAGCCAGTCGGTGGCGGCGAGCCCGCCACTAGAAACCACCGAGACCGCGAGGGTGAGTAACGTCAAGCCCGTCACTGCCCAGAACGCTCGATGAGCCGGAAGCACCATGCTCGTAATAGCGCCAACTCCCAGGAAAAGCCATGTAAAAGCGCTTCCATAAGTCAGGCTGAGGAACAGCACCAATAAGGTTATGCCTACGATTAGAAGCACCGAGAAACGTTCCCCAGACCTGGCACCTGCTCTGTCGCTCAGGGGATAGGGCCACATCGCCCAGAAGTAGGTGGCTACGAAGATCGCCAAGCCTGCCAGGGCAACAAGTAGTGGAACCGTTGTGAGTGGTGTCCGTGCCAAGTAGCGAATGGGGAGGAACAAGCACACGAGCCAGAAAAAGGCATATAAGCGCCAAAGGCGCGGGGAGATGCCGCTCAAAGTGATGATTTCCTCTACTCTTGTCACTTCAGCAGAGCGCGCTTCTGCTGCTGTAGTGTCCTTTCCAACTATTCGCTGCGCCACTTTCGTTTACTAAACTTTCGTGATCAGGTTCCTCTAAAGCAATTCATCCCTTTTTTGTCTGATTTTACCACTCCTTCCCCACCACAGCGGCACAGCCGAAGCCAGTTGCCCAATGACAATTGTCATAGGGGTGTTCCCTACAATTGTTGCGCTCCAAATCACGACAGGTTTCACTTCATGCAGCTCCCTGTAGAGACTATACTGGGTGTGGATAGAAAGTTTTAACGGAGGTATCGAATGTCTGACTCTACTCATTCCAATACCCACATTCTGCCGCTGGTTGTCCCTCTTGCCCACTTCGACCATGCCAATTTAGAGCTTGCCGGTGGAAAAGGTGCGAACCTGGGCGAGTTGTCCCGGGCGGGCTTCGAGGTCCCGCAGGGTTTCGTGATCACGACCGCAGCATATGACCTGCTGCTGCGGAGCAACAACCTGGATACTAAGATAAATGAGATGTTGGCTGGCCTTGATCTATCCGACCCCATATTGGTCAGGCAGGTCAGCCAGCGCATCCTTGGGGCGCTGCAAGGCGCACCGTTCCCTGCCCCGGTTGCTGCCGAAATTTTGGCTGCCTACCGACAGTCGGGAGCTGGCGCAGTCGCTGTACGTTCGAGCGCGACTGCTGAGGATTTGCCCGAAGCCGCATTTGCGGGCCAGCAAGAAACCTTCTTGAATGTCCTGGGCGAACAGGCGCTGTTGGAGGCGGTACAGGCTTGCTGGGCTTCTCTCTGGTCGGAGCGCGCCGTACTGTATCGCGCCAGGCAGAAGATCGATCAGGCATCGGTCAAACTGGCTGTGGTCGTGCAACACATGGTGCCGGCCGAATTCGCTGGTGTCCTGTTTACCGCCAATCCGGTGAGCGGAGCGCGGGACGAGATCGTGGTGGATGCCAATCCTGGGCTGGGCGAAGCCGTGGTGGCTGGCCTGGTAACCCCGGATCATTTCGTGATCTGTAAGCGAGGCAGTCGTTTATGCATCCGCGAACGAAAGGCGGGACGTAGAGAAGTGATCGTCCAGCCCGCACCTGGAGGGGGCACTCAGCAAATCACAGGAGAACCGTCAGGTCGTTTACCCAGCCTGCCGGATCCACTTGTGCTGCGGCTGGCGCGGATTGGCCTCGATATCCAGCAGCACTTTGGGCAGCCGCAAGACGTCGAGTGGGCTGTGGCAGAAGGCAAAGTATATATCTTGCAGGCGCGCCCGATCACCGCCCTGCCCGAGCCGCTCCCGCCCACGAATCGCCTGACCCGGATGCTGGCGGCCATATTCGCCGAGATGTTCCCCGTGCGCCCCTACCCCCTGGATCAAACGACTTGGTTGCATGCGATTTCAGCTGCAGCGGTCGAGCCGCTGTTCGGGCTGATTGGCATCTCGGCGCCTTCTTTGGATCAACTTTTTATCGAAGAAGATGGCGTGGTGGTCCGTTTCAGCGGCAAGCTGGAACTGCGCCCCACGCCTGCGCTCCTGCTGGCGCCAGCCCGGCTGCTGCTACTCAGCCTGCGTTACAACCCCTTACACGCTCGATCCGATGCGGTATTGCTCCGGGCCAAACAAGAGGCGCGCCGCCTGGAAGCCCTCGATCTGCAGGAAATGAGCTGGGGAGACCTGCTCAACCTGGTCCAGAAGGCGTTGAGCCTGGCGCTCCCGCTGGCAGGGGAGATTCGCAGGCGCTATTTCCCACGCGCGCTGCTGGCTGGCGGCCTGCTGCGAGTAGCTTTGGGCGGGCTGGGACTGGACGAGGAGTTTGGCGTGCTCACCTCCGCTCCTGAGAGCGCCACCACGGAAGCCAACCAGGCGTTAGAGGCTTTGGCAGCACAAGTGCGGGCTGATCCACAACTGGCTCAACTGTTCAAAAGTCTCCCAGTTAACAAGTTGACCAGGGAGCTGCAGCGATTGCCCGGGGGGCGTGATTTCCTGGTCGATTTTAACGCCTTCCTGGAGCGTTTCGGGCATCGCGAGCTGGCGCTCAGCAGCGTCTTGCAGCCCACCTGGAAAGATGCGCCGGAGGTTGTTTTGGGGATGATCCAGGGTCTAGCCCAGTCGCAGCCGCCATCGGGCCGTGAGGAACAGAATTGGGAACTCGCTCGGGAGCGGCTGCTAGCTCAGCCGTTGATGCGCTTCTCGTCCGTTCGCCGAAAAGTGCTCGGTCTGGTCGCCACAGCGCGGGCTTTATGGCAGGTCCGCGAGGACACCCATTTCGAAGCCACCCGCATTCTGCCTATCTTGCGCCGGGCTTTCTTCGAGCTGGGGCAGCGCCTGGTGAAGGCTGGTGTGGTTGCCGTTCCAGAAGATATATTCCACCTGAAATTCAAGCAGCTCCAGCAAATCGGGGAACCCTGGCCCCCAGACATCGAACTTCGCGAAGAACTGCACACTTGCATCCAGCGCCGGAAAGAAATACGATTGAGGCTCGAGGCGACCCCCATCGTCGACTCGCGCTTATATCAACCCAGCGACATTGATCCAGAGGCGCTTTTAACCGGAATGCCTGGCAGCCCGGGCGTTGCTGAGGGCCCGGCCCGCGTGATCACCTCTCCCGAAGAGTTCGGGCGGCTGCGAGCAGGCGACGTCCTGGTAGCGCCCTATACGAACCCCGCCTGGACGCCACTTTTCCAGCGGGCGGCTGCCGTTGTAGTGGATGGTGGGGCACCCGGCTCGCACGCAGCCATTGTTGCCAGGGAGTACGGGCTACCGGCGGTTCTAGGTACGGTTGCCGGCACTCGCCGGCTAGTTGACGGGCAACGTATCCGAGTGGATGGCTCTCGTGGCCTGGTTTTCGCCGGAGACTAGACAACCAAAACACCGTTACGCATGCTCCACATCCCGGCTGCTATCATGGCGGCCGGATTCAATATCACTTTCGGTCCCGTCTCTGCAGAGTACCGCTGCGTGGCCGTGCTCGCGAGCGCCCGTTCTGCGACAGTTGAAGCACTTCACCAGGTTGGAGACGCATCCCCAGATTTCCGTCCGGACAGGTGTGTCCAAGATTACAACGGGCCGCCGTTTTCGATGAGAGAAACTCACTCTCTGATACAAGTATACCCAACTGCTCGTGGCGCGGACGCTCTTGCGGCACTGCAGGCAGTTGGTGGGGCATCGCTCGCCTCGCGATCAGTCAGTGCCTCCAGCGACGCGAAGGTAGCAGCCAGTTATGTTCGTGTTGGCGGGGCTTCCTAAGAAGACGACGGCGGGTGCCACGTCCTCGGGTACACTCAGTCGACCGGACGGCGTACGCTTGCGGACCTCCTCGCGCACCTCGTCGGGGAACCTGGCCAGGTTGTCCTCGGTCACGGTGAATCCGGGGGCCACCACATTGGTCAGGATGCTTTGGCCGCCCTCCCACTTAAGGGCGGCCATCAGTCCCTCCAGTCCGGCCTTCGCCGCAGCGTATGCGGTGGCTCCTGGCATGCCGTGCCGGGTCACGCCTGTTGAGATCAAGACAATCCGGCCGTGCCCCGATTGGACCAGCAGAGGCCATGCCGCCCTGACAGTGGCGGCCGTGCCCTCCAGATTCGCCCGGAGGGCGTTCTGCCACATGTCCCGGTCTGATTCGACCAGAGAACTCATGGCATCTGTGGGCCAGCGCACAGCGTTGGCCACCAACACGTCCAAACCGCCGTGTCGAGAGGCTGCTGCGCCCACGGCGCGTTCGATGGACGAGTTGTCGGTCAGGTCCATCGGCACCGCCGCGGCCACGCCTCCTGCGGTTTCAACATCTTTTACCAGGGATGAGGCGGATTTCTCATCTGAGAGGTAGGTCAACGTGACCCGAGCCCCCTCGGCCGCGTAGGCCAATACGATAGCGCGGCCGATCCCGCCCGATCCGCCTGTGACAAACACACTACGATCCTGAAGATTGAGGTTCATGAGTTCTCCTTCCGATTTGCCGGCTGTACTGCGAAACGGGTACTCGCTCGCCTGCAGTTACACAGCTCCTGTACGTCGCAGAATTGCTGTCGAAACACCTACAAGCGCATGCTTCGATCGATGAGCAGTTCGCAATTTCGTTCTCCCTCCCGAGCATCGTACGGAGACTAAGGGTGATTATCTATGTGCTGACAAACAGCTGCCTGGCTTCAGCGCCCAAAGATCCAGCCGCCGTTCACGTGATGTACTTCTCCGGTCACATACGAAGCTTCTTCCGAGGCGAGATAGCGAACCGCGGCAGCGATTTCACTTGGCCGCCCGGGTCGCCCAACCGGGATCTGGGCCACGGTGCGCTGCCAGCGTTCCTCTGTCATGCGGTCACCGAAGAATTCGGTGCTCGAGATGAAACCAGGGGCAATGGCGTTTACGGTAATACCTTCTGGGGCCAGGTCACGCGCCAGTGAGTAGGTCAATCCGATCACGCCTGCCTTCGCTGCAGAGTACATGTCACCCCCGCCCCGCAGAGCGGCAATGGAACTGATATTGATGATGCGCCCGCCGGGGCGACGCAGATAGGGATTGAGCGCCTGGGACATCAGATAGGTTCCGACCAGGTTGTTTGCGAGCAGGCGCTGCGCTGAGGCAGCTAATCCCGCAAGCGAGACACCCTCCGCAGCGGCGTCAACACCACCGGCATTGTTGACCAGTACATCGATGGTCGTGGTGCCAGAGTTGACGAGCCAGCGCACGAAAGCCTCCACCTGATCTGCTGAACTCACATCGCATTGCCACCATCTGGCAGTAGTATTGGGAATTTGCGCTTGTATCTCGGCAGCTGCTTGCTCGAGCACCTGCGGGCGACGACCCAGCAAGATGACATGGTCGCCACCGGCCGCCAGTGCTTGGGCAATCGTTCGCCCGATTCCGGTCCCTCCACCCGTGACAACGGTCTGACGTTGAGCGCGCACGACATAACTCCTAATATCTCTTGAGGTAGTGGTCTATTACTTGCACAGTATAGGACGCAAATTGTGATCTGTCCAATATATAAAAATGGCAAGATTGATAGCTTTATGCTATCATATGGATATGGAGCTACGCCACTTACGCTATTTCGTCGTGGTGGCCGAAGAACTACACTTTGGGCATGCTGCCGAGCGGCTCCACATTGCCCAGCCGTCTCTGAGCATCCAAATTCGCCAGCTGGAACGCGAGGTCGGTGCGCCGCTGCTGGACCGCACGAACCGGCGCGTCTCCCTGACAGCAGCAGGGCGAGTATTTCTCGAAGGTGCGCGGCGCACGCTGGCACAGACGGAAAAGATGGTTGAGGATACCAGGCGTGCCCATCGTGGAGAGAGCGGGCGTCTGGCTTTCGGCTTCGTCGGGTCAGCGGCCTACGAGGTGCTGCCGCAGCTCCTGCGCACCTTTCGCGCCGCGTATCCGGACATTGAGTTGCATCTTCATTCGATGGCGACAAAGGAGCAACTGGCTGCTTTGGCCGAGCGGCGCCTGGACCTGGGCCTGTTGCGCCTGCCGGTGGATGATGCTAGGCTTTCCTGGCGCGTAGTAACCCGCGAGCCGCTAGTGGCGGTCTTACCGAACACGCACAGCCTGGCAGCAGCGGATCGCGTGCCGTTGGCCGGTCTGAGGCGCGATCCCTTCATACTATATCCTCGCGCCGACGGCCCGGCTATTCGAGATACCATCATTAGCCTGTGTCACCGAGCCGGATTCAGTCCAACCATCGTGCAGGAGTCCGGAGAAATGCAGACAATTCTGGGGCTGGTGGCAGGCGGTATAGGCGTGGCACTGATCATTGCTCCAGAGGGGTATCGCGGCACGAGCAGTGTAGTCTTCAAACCCTTGCAGGATAAGCAGACCCCAACCTGGGAAATGGCGCTGGCCTGGCGACACGATGGCGAGCTATCGCCGGTGGTAGGAGCGTTTCTGGCGGTCAGCGAACAGGTAATTCAGCGCATCCTGAACCGAGATTGAGCAAGGGGGTGCCCCAAACCATTGGTGCATGTGAAATGCCATAAACCTAGTGGATACTGCTGTATAATCGGGAGTTTATGAGCTTCATTGGTGAACTAGCAGGGTTGCTGACTTCAATTGCCTGGAGCGGGACTTCGGTGCTGTTTACCAAAGCCACACAGCAGGTTGGCTCGATCATCGTTAATCGTATGCGCGTGATCCTGGCCCTATTGTTTCTGCTGGTATTAAATTGGGCATTTTACGGTTATCTGCTGCCCTTCAATGCCGGGGTGGAGCGCTGGATATGGTTCGCACTTTCTGGCGCGGTGGGCTACGCATTGGGAGATTTATTCCTCTTCCAGAGTTTCATTTACATCGGCACGCAACGGAGCATGTTGATGATGAGCCTGGCGCCTTTGATGAGCGCCGGCCTGGCCTGGATGTTCTTCGGCGAGATACTGACCGGGATGCAGCTACTCGGCGTGATCGTCACCCTGGCAGGCGTTGCCTGGGTAATCCTGCGACGACGGAGCGATGCAGGCCTTCAATACGGAAGCCCGTTACAGGGGATTTTATTCGGATTAGGGGCGGCCACAGGGCAAGCAGTTGGTTATGTGCTTTCCAAACAGGGCCTGAGGGACGGCTTCCCACCCCTGGCGGGCAATTCGATCCGCATGCTGGCCGCAGTCGTCCTGCTCTGGGTCCTGGCGAGCGTCCAGGGCAAGGCCGGAGAGACCCTCCACAGCATGCGTGCAAGGCCAAGAGTGCTGGGCTGGCTCACCATGGCGGCGTTTACCGGGCCCGTGCTGGGCGCTACCCTGTCATTGTTTGCTTTGCAGAATACGCAGGTTGGCGTTGCCAGCACGTTGATTGCTCTGCCGCCGGTGTTTCTGCTGCCCGTCAGCTGGCTGGTGTTTAAGGAGAAATTTGATTGGGGCGCCGTGTTGGGCACATTGGTTACTATTGGGGGCGTCGCCTTATTGTTTTTGACATAGTTCCTTTGTTACTGCTCAGGACATTTTTATGGGACGGATGAACGCGGAAGACGCGGATCTTTTTCCGTTTAGCGGGCTCCATCTTGGGGATGGTCTTATTTTCCAGGATGTGGTTTTTCGTGGGACAGGCGACGGCTTTTCGCCAACGAAAGTGTCATTCACTCGGCTACAAAGGCAACAGCTCAGCCTACCTCTGTACCGACCGTCTCCAGTCCCTCGCCCAGCCAGGCGCCGGAAACCTCCCCGGTCACACAGCAGGTCGCTCACGGTCCAGGTAGAGGCTTGAGCGCATTCTGGCTGCCGCTGGTTCTCATTGCTGTCGTAGCGTTCATGTTTTGGCTCGCCAGGTGGAAATAACGGTTCGTAATGACAATCAAAAGAGTGGGGCCTGCGATCGCTGTGATCACAGGCGTCTCGGTTACTGGGCTGGTTATTCTGGTTTATGCCAAGTATCAAGGCGATATTCATCAAGTTCGCAGGCGCATCTCAATTGGCAGCCAAATTAAAGCTAAAATCTGATGGCTCACTCAAGGCCAGTTGCTTTGCGGGTCTACCTGCTTCAGGCAGGCCCCCTCCGCCTGGTCTTTTTGGGCGCTATTGCCAGCCTGGTAATCAGCAGAACCCGCCAAGCAGGTGGTGAACTGGCCGGCTTTGACCTGCAATTCGGCCAGCAGGGTGACCGGGTCACCTCCGTTCAGCGCCTCACCCAAGGTATGCAGCCACCAATCGCGGGCTGGGCCCAAGCTATAGGGATTGGCCTGGTCCGGGAGACGCCGCCCTTCCAAGGAGGCCAGATAGGTTGCGGCGTTCTCCGGGCCTACCCGATTTTTCCAGTTTGCCGATGCCTGCACCGAGCGGCGAGCCGGCACACCGTAATTGCCGGCTGGGTTCTCCGATAGGTACTTCATCCACTCCCAACAGGCCCCCGGGTTCTCGGCCTGGTGGGAGATGAACAGCCCCAGGGTCAGATACCGCGGATTCCAACCGTTCCCGACCTGCGGCAGCGAGGCGACACCCAGCTTGAATCCTGGGTCCTGGATCTGGAAAGTGGCCCCGAAATCGTCCGCGTACCAGGAAAGCCAGAGGGCCACTTTCCCATCCAGGATGGCCTGACGGGTAGCGGTGAAATCTTCCTGGTACGAGTCAACGCTGAGGGACGAGGCCGGGTATAGCACGTTGGCGTCTGCCAGTTCGACCAGCCATTCCAAAAAAGCCCGGCTTTCGGGGCTGTCGAAGTTCAGGCGGGGTGGGTCGGCGTTCAGATCCGCCAGGCGCAGATTTCGCCCGGCCAGGAACATGTCGATCGGCCAAAGGTTGTAATCCAGGGCCAACCCATAGATGGGATTATTTTCGTCCGGCGAGGCCGCCGCGCTGATCAAGGCCATAAAATCGTCAAAGGTCCAGTCGTTGGCGGGCGACTTCAAGCCGCGCTGCGCCAACAGGTCCGAATTGTAATACAGCAGGTTCGGCCGGATGCCGAGCGGCAGGGCGATCAGCTGTCCGTCCTGGGTGAACTCTGCCAGCAGTTCGGAGCTAAAGTCATCGCGCACGCCGCTCTGGTCGGCTTGCAAGAACGGGGTCAGGTCCAGGACCTGACCCACTGCAGAATCTCCCGCATACCAGGCAAAGCAATCTTGCGATTCGACCAGGTCGGCGAGCTCATTTGCGGAGGGTGAGTCGATCGTAACCGCGATCTCAGGTTGCAGGCGGCTGAACTCGGCCGCCAGGCTTTCCATGCCAGCCCGCTCGCCCCCATACAGGAGTGGATAGAAGTCGATGACGGTCTCAGCGGGCGGTTGGACCGGCTCAGGTGGCGCTACGATAATGGGCTCCTCATTCTGCACGGGAGGCGGGGCCTCGGCGACCTGGCGGCTGGCCCCCTCAAGGGCGACCTGAAGGTCGGTCCCGTCTTCCAGCGCCCGGAAGAGGGCTTCGTTCGCCGCCGAGACCGCTGCAGGGTAGGGACTGCCGTACCAGGCGTGCTCCAGGCCGTAGCGGACGGCTGGATGGAATTTCTCCGGGATCTTGCTCCACCAGCCGCTCTCAACACCCAGCGAGGAGCGTGCGGGCACCGAATAACTCCACTCAGGGATGGCCGGGTGCTCTGACAGGAACTCCAACCAGGTCCAGGCAGCCCGCGCCTCGGTAGAGCCCTTGCTGATCACCGCGCAGGTGGCCAGAGCGGGGGTAGTGCCATCCTTCCCGACGTCCGAGACGGGGAAAGACACCCAGCCGATACCGGTTTTTTGGATCACTTGAAGGCCAGAGCCGGACGTGGTCATGGAGCCGTCCGGATGGGCCTGCATATCGACCGCCGCCCAATCAAACTGGTTCAGGCTGCCTTTCCACATCACCGGGGGCCGCTGCACGAACAAGGCCTGCCATTCTTTCCAGGCATCGTTCCAGGCCTGGCTCCAGGCCTCGCTCCCGCCCATTGCCCCGGAATCGTACCTCTGAGGGTAGATGTTTCCGGAGTACAGGCTGCCCGCTTTCACCGCGGCGATGTACCATTCGAGCTCCCCGGCCAGGCGCCCCGCGTCGATCACGCCGCCGGTCTCGTCCAGCAGGGCGCCGATGCGGGGCGACAGCAAGCTTTCACCCCAGAAATTGATGAAACTATCATCGGCAAATCCGTAGACAGGCTCGCCGTTCTCCTGGCCCGCCAGGGTATTCATCACCTGGCGGAAGTCCTCCCAGGTCCAGGCCGGTTGCGGATACGGCAGGCCAGCGGCCTCGAAGGCCCCTTCCCGGTAGTAAATTCCGCTGAGATCGACGGACAGGGGCAGGCCGTAGACCCGGCCCTGGGCATCCTGGCAGGCCCCCAGGGAGCCGGGCCAGAAATCATCCCTGGCGAAAGCCGCGTCCGCTTCCAATAGCGGGTTCAGCTCCAGGAAGTAGCCGGCCTGGCTAGACGGCTGGTATATCACCAGGGTGTCGGCTGCAGAGGCGAACTGGCGAGCGTCCAGCGTGAGGGGCTGCTCGCGGATCTGGACAGTGATCTCCGGGTGCTGCTGGTG
>DASQQR010000308.1:0-5704 GCA_035643335.1 Anaerolineales bacterium | reverse complement strand
GGGCGAGAAGGCCTCGAGAGGGGTATGGACCGCGCCACAGCGGATTATATGGGTATGCTGGCGACGGTGATGAACGCACTCGCGTTGATGGATGCCATGGAGCGCTACGGAATGGTGACGCGGGTCCAGTCGGCTATTGAGATGCACGCCGTGGCTGAGCCCTATATCCGCCGCCGGGCAATTCGCCATCTGGAAAAGGGGAGGGTAGTGATCCTGGGAGGCGGCACGGGCAATCCTTATTTTTCTACAGATACTGCCGCGGCCCTGCGAGCGATGGAGATCGATGCGGATGTGTTAATCAAGGCTACTAAGGTCGACGGGGTTTATGACAAGGATCCGCTGAGGAATTCGGATGCGACGCGTTTTGACCAGTTGAGTTATATGGAGACCATCAACCGCCGCCTGGAGGTGATGGACAGCACTGCGATTTCCCTGTGCATGGACAATAAACTTCCCATCCTGGTACTAAATTTGTGGAACCCAGATGACTTGCGCCGGGCCCTGTTTGGTGAAAAAGTGGGCACCCTGGTGAAAGATTAGACCTTTGTCTTAACTTTGGCCCTACCCTCTCTCCGCTTTTTCGGGTATCCTATATGGGGTAGGAGCATCGGAGCGGCCGAGAAATCGGCGGGGAATGAAGGGATTGTGGAGGTTGCAATGCTAAATGACGTATACCGAGAGTCGGAAACCCGGATGAGAGGCGCTGTCCAGGCATTAGAAGAGGATCTGTCTGGCATTCGCACCGGACGCGCCAGCCCAGCTCTGGTGGAACGCCTGCTGGTTGATTATTATGGTAACCCAACACCTTTGAGGCAACTGGCGAGTATCGGTGTGCCTGAACCTCGCACCCTTTTGATTCGTCCCTTCGACGCCTCTACTCTGGGCGCGATTGAACGCGCTATTTTGGCCTCCGATTTAGGCCTGACCCCCAATAGTGATGGCAAAAACATCCGTCTCAACTTGCCTCACCTGACGGAGGAGCGCCGGCAGGAGCTGGTCCGAGTGGTGAACAACCGGGTCGAAGAGGCGCGTGTTGCAGTTCGAAACGTGCGCCGGGACTTGATCAAAGATTTGCGAGAATTTGAGAATGAAAAGATGATCTCCGAAGACGAGCGCATGCGCGGCGAGGAGGAGTTGCAGAAAATCACCGACCGGTACATCGAGGACATCAACGCTGTCGGTGAACGTAAAGAGAAGGAAATCCTGGAAGTTTAGCGATAGATACTATGACCCGGAAGAAGAACAACAACTCGAAAGGTCCGGTCCCTGCTCACGTGGCCATCATCATGGACGGTAATGGGCGCTGGGCACTATCCCGTGGCCTGCCGCGGTTGGCGGGCCACCGGGCCGGCACTGAAAACCTGCGCCGCGTGATCGAAGCCTGTGTCGAATTTGGTATCCAGTATCTGACCATATACGCCTTCTCAACCGAAAACTGGGGGCGCCCGCTCGAGGAGGTTCAGGGGTTGATGCGCATTCTGGAGGACGTAATCGACCGGGAGTTGCAAGAGCTGCATGATCAGGGCGTTCAGCTGCACCACATTGGCCGGCTGGACGAACTTAAGCCCTCATTGCGTAAAAAGGTTTTGGAGGCGATTGAATACACCAAGGACAACACCCGCCTGGTTCTCAACGTGGCGTTCAACTATGGCGGGCGGGATGAAATTGTATGTGCCATCCAACGCATTATCGAGGATGGCGTTAAGCCTGAAGAAGTGACCGATGCGCTGGTAAACCAGTACTTGTTTACCGCCGGCGTCCCCGATCCAGACCTGATTATTCGGACCTCCGGGGAGCTGCGAGGGAGCAATTTTTTGATATGGCAGGGGGCGTATTCTGAATGGTATTTTACTCCAACCTATTGGCCGGATTTCGGTAAAGAAGAGCTGAGCCACGCCCTGGAGGAATTCAGGAGTCGCCAGCGTCGCTATGGACGGGTAACTCGTTAGGGCAGGAACTCTCCCCAATTCATGCTCGCCCAACGCCTTTTGGTGATCATCGTCTTGCTGCCATTGGGGATGCTCGTCATCCACCTCGGGGGTTGGGCGTATGCTTTGGTGGTGGCTTTGCTGATGGGCCTGGCCGCCCGGGAGTATGGGGGGCTGTTTCGCGCTGCGGGGTTGCAGCCTGCTTCGGCCCTGATCGTCATCGGAACGTTGCTGCTCGTCCTCGGCCGGGCCCTCGATGATTTCAACAGCGCTCCTGCTGCAACCGTAATGATCATCCTGGTGAGCATGACTTACCACCTCCTTCGCTACGAAGGGGGAAGGGATCAGGCCGGAACGGATCTGTCCGTCACCTTATCGGGAATCCTGTATGTCGGCTGGCTTGGCGGTTATTTGATATCCGTCCGCCGGCTGCCGGATGGGGAGTGGTGGACGCTCCTGGTCCTGCCCGCGGTGTGGCTTGCCGATGGGGGTGCATTCTTTATCGGAAGTTCTTATGGCAGGCACAAACTGTCGGCTCGCTTGAGCCCCATGAAAAGTTGGGAGGGTTACCTTGGAGGAGTGGCCGTGGGGACGCTCAGCACGACCCTGTTAGCGGCCTTGTGGCGAATTGGCGCCGGACCTCAGTCGGCCATAACGCCCGGGGCTGGCGCCTTGCTTGGGTTTATTCTGGCAGCGGCCTCGCCCCTGGGCGATTTGGGAGAGAGCATGCTCAAGCGCCAGGTGGGCAAAAAGGATTCTAGCAACTTGTTGCCGGGGCACGGCGGTATTTTCGACCGTGTCGATTCATGGCTGTGGGCTGCACCGATTGGATACTATTGTATCGTGTGGTTCTTAATGTAGAGCCTTCAACTTCCCGGAAGCTCTGAGCTTCCGGGAAGTTCTGCCCATTATATAGAGTATTCGGCCATTATTTCGATGATTGACATCTGTTAATACCCGTGGTATCATCTCTTCTAACAAGTTCATAGCCCCTATCGGCACTCTTATCCAGAGAGGTGGAGGGACCGGCCCTGTGAAACCTCGGCAACCAGGATTAGTCACCTGGTCTTTTCGTTGAATAGTCTATTCGTCGAATAGTCAGGTAGTCGGATCATCAAAAGGACTACTAGACGAGCAGACTAGGCGACTATCCAGTGGTGCCAATTCCGGCAGACGGATGTTCTGGAAGATGAGAGGGCGGCCGTTTCGCCTGCAGCGTTGCCCTTTCTCTAACAGAAGGGGCAATTTTATTTCCTGCGGAGGTTTTTTATTATGAGTACCACGTTCGTGCAGTCGCCCAGCCTGCTATTCACTTCTGAATCGGTAACGGAGGGGCATCCCGACAAAATTTGCGACCAGCTGAGTGATGCAGTGCTGGATGCCTGCCTGGAACAGGATCCACTTTCGCGCGTTGCCTGCGAGGTGGCCACCAAGACCGGGTTCGTCATGTTCCTGGGCGAGATCACTACCCGCGCCAACCTCAATTACGACGAATTGGCCCGCAAGGTCCTGGTCGAGATTGGCTATGACGACAGCGCAAAGGGGTTCGATGGCAATACCTGCGGTGTCCTGGTGGCCATCGCCCGCCAATCAGGAGATATCGCCATGGGCGTGGATAAGTCCCTGGAGGCGAAAGAGGGGAAAATGACGGAGGAGCAGGTAAACGCCATCGGAGCTGGCGACCAGGGCATGATGTTTGGCTACGCCTGCAACGAGACTCCTGAGCTGATGCCCATGCCGATTTACCTGGCTCATCAGCTCACCCGCCGGTTGAGTGAAGTGCGTAAGAATGGCACTTTATCCTGGCTGCGACCGGACGGGAAGAGCCAGGTAACGGTAGAATACAGCTATGGACAGCCGAAAAGGGTGGACACAGTGCTGATCAGCGCCCAACACGCGCCAGAGGTTTCCCACGAGCAAATTCGAATCGCACTCATTGAAGAGGTTATCAAACCCGTACTGCCGGCAGAGATGGTAGACGACGATTTGAAGATCTATATAAATCCTACCGGCCGCTTCGTCATCGGCGGGCCGATGGGGGATTCCGGGTTGACCGGGAGGAAGATCATCGTAGATACGTATGGCGGTATGGGACGGCATGGTGGGGGTTGCTTTAGCGGCAAAGATCCCACAAAGGTGGATCGTTCGGCAGCCTACGCGGCTCGCTGGGCAGCCAAGAACGTGGTGGCGGCTGGATTGGCCGACCGCTGCGAGATCCAGGTGGCCTACGCCATTGGTGTGTCCCATCCCTTGAGCATCAATGTAGAGACCTTCGGTACGGGACGGATCCCAGACGATCAGATCGCCTATCTGATCGACGAACACTTTGATCTGCGCCCGGGAGCCATCATCCGGGATCTTGATCTTCGCCGGCCGATCTACCGCCAGGTGGCGGTGTATGGACACTTTGGGCGAGATGATCTCGACCTGCCTTGGGAGCGCACCAACAAGGCAACCCTGCTGCGTGAATCGGCTGGGATCGTCGATCCTGTAAACACAGTGGCTGTTCCTGCGGATTAGATATTAAGGTGACTTCTCAACCGTGGGGAGAATGGCATCAGCCCTTTGCATGTCCCGCAGAGGGCTGATTTTTTGTTGTTAAAGGTTGCAAGGGCGCTCCAGACCGTGGGCCTCGAGCAGGTCAACGTCATCCAGCAATACTTCTGTGGGGCCATCGGCGACGATGCGCCCCTGATCCATGATCACCATGCGCGGGAAAAGCTCGTGCACCATGAGCATGTCGTGGGTCGAGACCAGCGTGGTGAGGGGAAAATCTTTCAGCAGTTGAATGAGACTACGGCGGGCGCGCGGGTCGAGGCCAGCGGAGGGCTCATCGAAAGCCAGGATCTCGGGTTGCATGGAGAGCACGGTGGCAATTGCGATACGCTTCTTCTCGCCGGCACTCAGGTGATGGGAGAGGCGCTCCCGATACCCGCTCATCCCGACTTGCTCCAACGCGACGGTTACTCGCCAGCGCACTTCCTCTTCCGGCAATCCCATGTGAAGCGGCCCAAAGGCCACATCCTCAAATACCGTGGGGGAGAACAGCTGGTCATCCGGATTTTGGAAGACCAGGCCGACTTTGGAGCGGATGATGGGCAGATTAGGCCTGGCCACTTCCAGCCCGGCCACTTGAACGCGCCCATCGCCGGTGAGGATCCCGTTCAGGTGCAGCATCAGGGTGCTTTTCCCGGCCCCATTGGGCCCGACTATCGCTATCTTCTCACCCCCGTTTATTTTCAGAGAGATATTTCTTAAAGCCACGCGCCCACCTGGGTAGCTGAAGCTGAGATTTTGTACCAAAAGCAGCGGCCCTCCGTCTTTGGCAGCCTGTATGGGGGCAAGTTTTGAGGGGGAGATTGGATCGTGAGCGATGGGCATAGACGTGAACCTAAATCCTGGCGATCAATTGGATCAGCACCAATATGGATATGGCCAATGTCCCCAAGATCCAGTCCCTGGCGTGTACCTCGTGAGGGTTGAGCGTGAGCAATTGGCCCGAATAGCCGCGCGCCTGCATGGCAGCGTAGATTCGGTCGCTACGCTCGTAGCTGCGCAGGAAGAGCTGGCCGGCCATGTTCCCCGCCACGTGTGCCTGCCAGCGCATAGATCTGCCAGTTCCACTCAACGGTTGGGCGCTGCGAGCCTCCCGGGCGCGCAGCAGGCGCACGGCCTCATCGCTGAGCACGAACAAGTAGCGATACATGAAGGCGATAATGGAAACCAGCACTTGAGGCACACGCAGATGTCGCAGAGCGTGCACCAGGTCCGGGAAC